>ONXP01000003.1 GCA_900321865.1 uncultured Elusimicrobia bacterium | reverse complement strand
TTTCTTTCATAAAAAAATAAGTCAAGCAAGCTGAATTTATAGATCCCAGCTCTAAATCAGAAACTATTATGCAAGGCAAATCTAATGCCTTTATTATATCAAATAAAAAAAAATTCTCATCTATATTTATTGGGCAAATTATTCCGCCTGAGCCTTCCATAGTCAAAAAATCGCTTTTTTTAGCAAGACTTAAAAAATTTTTTTTAATCTTATCAAACTTTACAGGCTTTTTTTCTACAATGGCTGCTAAATGCGGAGAATAGGCTTTCTCATAAACAAAAGGACACATCGATTCTATATTTTGCAAAATATTTGAAATATTTTTAACTTTTATCCCATCTCCAGGTAAAATCACCCCATTTTCTTTTTTGTTTCCACTCATAGCAGCCTTATAATAAACGGATTTATACCCTAAATCAAAAAAATATTTCGTTAAAAGCCCAGAAACATAAGTTTTCCCAACATCCGTCGAAGTCCCTACTATAAAAATTCCTTTTCCCAAATTAAATTTCCTCTAAAAATTTTAATTTTTTTATTTAACTTTCTTCAAAATATCAACCAAAAACTTTCCACAATGCTTTATTTCTTCTATGCTATGAGTTCTAATTATATTTAACCTAATTCTAGATTTATCTTTTTCTACAGATGGTGGTCTTATGGCAGAAAGTAAAATATTTTGTTTCTTTGCTTCTTCCTGGATAAATAAAGCTTTTTTAGGATCCTTTACAATGATTGGAATAATGGGAGTGTCATTTTTGGCAATATTAATATCATTTTCTAATAAAAGCTTTTTCATAAAATTTGATTTATAATTTAATTCCTCGTGAAATTCTTTCCCGTATTTTTCTATCAATTTAATATTTTCCAAACTAGATGCTGTTAAAAAATCCGGTAAACTGGTTGAAAAGATAAAACTTCTAGACTTATTTATCAAAAAATCTATTATTTTTTTACTAGATGCTACATATCCTCCCAAAGACCCAACAGCCTTGCTCAAAGTTCCGATTATAACATCTATATCAAAAAGTTTAAAATATTCAGTGATCCCTTTTCCAGTTTCTCCAATAGTTCCAAAGGAATGTGCTTCGTCCACGATTAAAAAGGCATCAAAATTTTTTTTTAATTTTATTAAACTTGGTAAATCTATAATATCGCCATCCATACTAAAAACAGCATCAGTTATGATAAATTTTTGACCTTGAAAATTTTTATTTTCTTCTAATTTTTGTTCCAAATCTAGCATATCTAAATGTTTATAAATTATAATTTTTGCTCCAGAAATTTTACAACCATCTATAATGCTGGCGTGGTTTAATTCATCTGAAAAAATTATGTCATTTTTATCACAAAGAGCATAAATTGTGCCAAGATTTGTCATATATCCGGTATTAAAAACTAAAACTTTTTCTTTTTGTTTAAAATCTTTTAATTTATTTTCTAACTTTTCTGAAAAAAATCCCGCCCCGCTCACTAATCTAGAGCCAGTAGATCCTAGTCCAAATTTTAAAACTAATTTAACTTTTCGGATAGTTTCTTCATTATGAGAAAGCCCTAAATAATTATTTGACGAAAAGCATGTATAAATATTTCCAAATTTATCAATAGATTTAGTAGACGAAATATTTTGATAAGAATTAATTTTTCTATAAATATTATTTGTTTTAGCTTTTTCTAAAAAATTATCAATTTCACTGATTTTCATAGTCTAACTAAAACTGCTTGTTTTTCAATATAATTAATATAATCATCTAAAAAAATGTCATCTTTTACAAAAAAAACCCTTCCGCCTATTTCAGAGCCAAAATTTTTCATTATATTTATTCTAATATAGTCATTTTTATTAGCGACATAGCCAGCAAGATAGCTAGGATCATCAGAATAACAAAGCTCAGCTACTGCATCCTTATAAAAAGCAACTTTTGATGCCAAAATTATGGCTTCCATAGCATGTTCTCCAGAAATTTTTTTAGAATCTAAAAAATCTTTATATTTTTCAAAATCTTCTGCATCCATTTTGGTTGCCCTTAGCCCTCTATCCAAAAAATTATCTAATCTTTTTCCAGTATTTGCTCCCAAAACTATCGCTCCTCTCATACTTTGTTTTAGAGAACTTAGCATATTAAAAGCATTCTCTATAGCATTCTCTCCCACTCCAGATTTTTTTAATTCTTCTTTTGCTAAAATATGTCCTTCTTCCATAAACAAAACTTTTTTAGATTTAATATTTAAAATTGGAATATATAAAATTTCACTTTCTCTAATTTTTTCAATTTTTATATTTATAAAGTTTGGCTCGCCTTTTTCATGGAATCTCGCCCTATCAATTAATTTTAAAACATTTTTTTCCAAATCGTTTTCATCTATTATTTTTTCTGCTCCGGATATATGTTTTTTATCTTTTTCTGCTCGCATTTTTATACTAATCATTTATTTCTCCAACATATTACCCAAAAAAAGCCAGCTCCAAATGAGTTTAGGATTAACATTTTGGTTAAAATATTTTTTCGCTCTTTTTAATAAAATTAAAGCTTTTTGGTTTTTTAATGAATTTTTGGAATGAATGTTTATCAGATAATCTAACATTTTTGAAAAAAGATCTTTTTGTTTTGCACTAGATATGCTTTCTAATTCCTGCTCCAAGGCTAAATCTAATTTTTTCGACTGAAAAGCTTCTAAAAAAAAGTCAAATTTTTTTAAGACTTCTTCGTTATTTTTTTCTGCCAAAAATTTTATAGCATCATTTATGCTTTCATTTGAAACGAATAAAGCTTTTTCTATCAATTCTTTAGAATAATCATAATTTTTTTCAATTACCAAAAATTTTTCATCTGGTGAAAGATTCTTAAATTCTATTATTTGGCACCTGGATTTAATAGTTTTTAGGATTTTTTCCAAATTATTAGAAATCAAAATTATAATAGTGCCTAGTGGCGGCTCTTCCAAGGTTTTCAAAAATGCATTGGATGCTTCCAGAGTAAATTTATTTGCACCATCAACAATTAAAACTCTATATTTTGCCTCGTGGTTTTTATATTTAAAAATATCTTGCATAGATTTTATATCATCTAGTTGGATAGTAGCTTTATCAGTATTAAAAATGGTTATGTCAGGATGAATATCTTTGTCAATTTTTCTGCAACTCATGCATTCACAATTTTCAAAATCCTTGGAAAAATTAGGGCAATTTAATGCCTTTGCAAAGATTTTAGCCAATAATTTCTTCCCAATTCCATCATTCCCAGAAAAAATATAGCTTTGCGACACTTTGTCAAAAATTATGACATTTTTTAAAATTTGTATCGCTCTATCTTGGCCAACTATATCATTAAAATTCATAATTAAAAAATATGTCCCATTCGCTCTTTTTTTGTATTTAAATATTTTTCATTAAAATTGTTTGATTTTATTATCAAAGGAACTCTTTCCAAAATTTCTATTCCATATTCCTTTAAACCAGAAACTTTTTTAGGATTATTGGTTAAAAGTCTAATTTTTTTAATATTTAAATTTTCTAGCATTTTAGCTGCCACAGAATAATCCCTTAGGTCATCTTTAAAGCCTAATTTTATATTTGCATCTACTGTATCAAAGCCTTCTTCTTGCAATTTATATGCTTTTATTTTATTTCCTAGCCCTATCCCACGGCCTTCCTGATTTAGATATAATAAAACCCCACCATTTTTATTTATCAATTCCAGAGATTTATATAATTGCTCCCTGCAATCACATCTCTTAGATCCCAATAAATCCCCAGTAAAGCACGACGAATGAATCCTGGTTAAAACTCCAAAATTTGTATCAAAAGGTTCTTTTAATAGTGCTACATGCTCTTTTTGGTCTATTAAATTTTTGAAAACGATTATTTTAAATTCTCCAAAACTTGTAGGCAAGGTCGCCATAGAAACTTTTTCAATAAAATTAACTCGTTTTTGTTTATATTTGATTAGATCTAAAACTGAAATCATTTTTAGGCTATATTTTTCTTTAAATTTTGCCAAATCGTCAAACCTTGACATCTCTCCATTATCCTTTATGATTTCACAAATCACCCCAGCTGGATAAAGTCCTGCAAATTTCATTAGATCAATGGTAGCCTCAGTATGCCCCGGGCGCTCTAAAACTCCATATTTTTTAGCCTCTAGTGGAAAAATATGTCCAGGCCTTGTAAAATCCCAAGGTTTAGAATCTTTGTCTATCAAGGCTTTTATCGTTTTATATCTATCAAAAGCGGATATTCCTGTCGTAGTGCCATTTTTATAATCGACTGAAATAGTAAAAGCTGTGCCTTTTTTGTCAGTATTATTATTAGTCATTTGGCTAATAAAAAGCTCATCTAATCTCTCTTTTTCCATAGGAGTGCAAACAAGACCTCTAGCAAACTTTATCATAAAATTTATATCTTCTGGCTGTAAAAGCTCTGATGATGCTATTAAATCGCCTTCGTTTTCTCTATTTTCATCGTCCACGACTATAATCATTTTTCCATTTTTTAAATCGCCTATCGCAGTTTCTACACTATCTAGCATAAAAATATCCTTAAAAATATAGATAAATAAATTTTATTATTATATAATTTTAAAATATAATTAAAACTTTTTATTAAAAAATTAATTCTATTTTTGTAGGTAAGATATGTTAAAAGATTTTTTTAAAGAAAAAAGTTCTTTAGTCAATGTCTGGATTAAAGATTTTTTAGAAAAAGAACCTTCAAAAAATATAATTCACGAAGCGATTACATATTCCATTTTTAATGGTGGAAAAAGGCTAAGGCCTATTTTAGCCAAAACTTTTTATGATATTTATAAAAAAAATAATCTTTTTGACGATGATATAAAATTTTTAGCTATAGGCTTAGAATTTATTCATACTTATTCTCTAATTCATGACGATTTACCCAGTATGGACAATGACGATTATAGAAGGGGAAATTTGACCTGCCACAAAAAATATAATGAAGCAATAGCTATTTTAGCAGGTGATGCACTTTTGACCGAGGCTTTTATTTGTTTTTCTAAAATGAAAAGCATAAATACTTTAAAAATAATTAATTTAATTTCTAGTAGAATTGGTTTTCTAGGGATGATAAAAGGTCAGGCCTTAGACATTTTAAACGAAAAATTTTCTCCTAACAATAAAAAAAATAAATTTTTGCTAAAAACTATTCATGCTAGAAAAACATCAGATTTACTTTTAGCTAGCATTGTATCTGGAGCAATGCTTTCTAATAATATTGACGAAAAAAATATTATTTTAATCAAAAAATATGCAATAAACTTAGGACATATGTTTCAGATAACGGACGATATTTTGGATATTATTGGTGATAAAAAACTTTTAGGGAAAAAAGGTAGCGATTTAGAAAATCAAAAATTGACCTATCCTAGCATTTACGGTTTAGAAAAATCAAAAATTTTTGTATCAAAATATAAAAAAAATAGTCAAAATTTAGTTAATAAAATGGATATAAATCTGGAATGTAAAAATTTTTTATACAAACTTTTGGATTATATAGAAAACAGAACTTATTAAAATTAAAAATGGTTAAAAGATGGCAGGAAAACTTTTTATTTTAAAGATAGGCAGTAGCCTTCTAACTAAAAATAATCAAATAAATGTAGAATATATAAATTCTTTAGCTAGAAGTATTTACGAGAATGTTCTGG
Organism: uncultured Elusimicrobia bacterium; assembly: GCA_900321865.1. Classification (GTDB taxonomy): domain Bacteria; phylum RUG730; class RUG730; order RUG730; family RUG730; genus RUG730. The sequence continues at coordinate 58,253 of ONXP01000003.1, read as the reverse complement.
AGAATAAAGATAAAATAATTATAGTCTCATCAGGAGCGATAGCAGGAGGTATGGGACTAAAAGGCCTTAAAAGAAAGCCTACAAAAATTTCTAAAAAACAGGCCTTAGCTGCTATAGGACAAACAGAACTTATGAATATTTACAAAAAAGCATTTGCAAGGTATACAGTTCAAATTGCCCAAGTTTTGTTAACAAAATTAGAATTAGACAATAGAGAAAGTTATAAAAACATAAAAAATACTTTATTTGAGCTTTTGGACATGAATTTTATCCCAATTATCAATGAAAACGATACTGTTTCAATATCAGAGATAAAATTTGGGGACAATGACACACTTTCCGCAATAGTTGCATCCAGGGTAAATGCTTCGCTTTTGGTAATTTTGACAGATGTAGACGGCCTTTATAATTTTAATCCAAAAATAAAAAAAGATGCAACTTTAATAAAAACTGTAAAACTTTCGGAATTTGATAATTTATTAAATTCTTTGGATCTTTCGTCATCTAAAAAAACAGGATCCACTATAGGGACAGGTGGCATGGCAACCAAACTAAAAGCCGCAAAAATTTCTTGTACATCCGGGGTTCCGGTTTTAATAACGAATGGAAAATTAGAAAATATAAAAGTTTTATTCAAAGATTTGGACAATGGAACAAAATTTATTCCTGATAAAAAAGTTTTGACTGAAAGAGAAAGATGGTTTCTTTATAATACTCATGTTATGGGATATATTTATGTTGATTCTGGAGCAGAAGAAGCGATAAAATTTCATGGCAAAAGCCTTCTTTCACCAGGCATAATAAAAGTAGAAGGCGATTTTTCAAAAGGCGATATTGTCGACATAAAAAACTCTAAAAATATAATTTTTGCTAGGGGAATAGCAGAATATAATGCTTTTTATATAAATAATATAAAAGGCCTTAACAAAGAAGATTTAACTAAAAAAAATTTATTTCCAAAAAATATTATTATTCATCGTGATAATATGGCATTATTATGATTGAAATAATTTGTTTAGGAAAAATAAAAGAAAAATATTTTTTAGATGCAATAGACGAATATAAAAAAAGATTATCTAAGTATAATAGCATTAAAATAATAGAAATTTTGGACGAGCCTGATATAAAAGATGAAAATAAGTCTTTAAATTTAGAAGAAGCTAAAATAATGCCTTATGCAAAACAAAAAGGCTATAATATTGGACTTTTTATAGATGGGAAAAGCTATTCTAGCTTAGAATTTGCAAAAGTTTTAAAAGATATTTTTACATATAAAAATTCTAAAATAAAATTTTTCATTGGTAGTTCACGAGGCTTAACTAGTAATATTAAAAAAAATATGGATTTATGCTTATCTTTTTCAAAATTTACTTTTCCGCATAAATTGATGCGAGTAATTTTACTTGAACAAATATATAGAGCATATAAAATTATAAATAATGAAACATATCACAAATAGAGGCAAAAATGAATATAGAATCAAAATTTAATCCCAAAATGATCGAAGAAAAATGGTATAATTATTGGATAAAAAATAAAATCAATCATTCAACTATTTCCAAAGATAAAAAATCCTTTTCTGTCGTTATTCCTCCTCCCAATATTACAGGAGCTCTTCATATGGGGCATGCACTAAACAATACCCTCCAGGATACTTTTATAAGATTTGCCAAAAAGCACGGATATAATACCTGCTGGATCCCAGGAACAGATCATGGCGGAATAGCCACACAAAACATTGTCGAAAAAATGCTTCTCAAAAAAAACATTAAAAAAAATGATCTAGGCAGAAAAAAATTTTTAGAGATTATGTGGAAATGGAGAGAAGAAACCGGCGACACTATTTTGATGCAATTAAAAAAATTAGGATGCCTCTTGGACTGGGAAAGAACTAGATTTACAATGGACAAAAATTGTGAAGAGGCTGTATTTTTTGCATTTAAAAAACTTTATGACGAAGGCTTAATATACAGAGGAAATAGGATGACTTCTTTTTGTCCTAGGTGCCAAACGGCCTTGTCTGATATAGAAGTAGAACATGAAATGCAAAATGGTTTTTTGTGGAAAATTAAATATTTTTTTGAAAATTCTGATAATTTTTTAGTGGTAGCGACGACTAGGCCTGAGACGATGTTTGGAGATACTGCTGTAGCTGTCAATCCCAATGACGAAAGATACAAAAATATAATCGGGAAAAATTTAGTTTTGCCAATTGTAAATAGAAAAATAAAAGTTATTGCTGACGAAATGGTGGATATAAATTTTGGAACCGGAGCGGTAAAAATTACTCCATCTCACGACATAAACGATTATGAAACGGCTAAAAGGCACAATTTAGAATTTATAAAAGTAATCGATGATTTTGGACATATTATGCCACTAAAATTTATTCCAGAAAAATTTCACCTTTTAGACAGATTTATAGCAAGGGAAGAAGTTGCGAAAGAATTGGAAACATTAGGATATTTAGAAGAAAAAATTCCTTATAAAAACAATATTTCAGTATGTTATAGATGTCATACTCCGATAGAGCCAAATATTTCTATGCAATATTTTTTGAACACAAAAGAAATGGCTAAAATGGCTATAAATGTGGTCAAAGAAAAAAAAGTCGTATTCACTCCAAATAGCTGGGAAAATCCGTTTTTTAACTGGATGAATTCTCTTCATGATTGGTGCATTTCGCGACAAATTTGGTGGGGGCACAGAATTCCCATCTGGTATTGCAATGAATGCTCTGACGAAAATAATAATCCTACCATCATAGTATCTAGAGAAAAACCTAGTGAATGTCCTAAATGTCATAATAAAAATAATTTTACAATGGAAGAAGATGTTTTAGACACTTGGTTTTCGTCTAGTCTTTGGCCACTTTCAACTTTGGGATTCCCAAATGATGAAGAAAACTTATCATATTACTATCCAACAGAAATTTTGGCAACAGGTCATGAAATTTTATATCTCTGGGTTGCCAGAATGATAATGATGGGACTAAAATTCAGAGGAGAAGTTCCGTTTAAAAAAGTTTACATCCACGGAATAGTAAGGGATAAATTTGGGAAAAAAATGAGTAAATCCTTAGGAAATGTCATAAATCCCCTAGACATAATAGAAGAATTTGGAGTAGATGCTATTAGATTTTCGTTAATTTATAATGGAATTATGGGGAGAGATTTACAAGTTTCCAACGAAACATTTATTATGAGCCGAAACTTTTGCAATAAATTATGGAATGCATCTAGATTTGTCTTGACTAATCTGGACAATTTTTTACAAAACAAAAATATAAAACTTTTGTCAAAAAAAGACATTGAACAAAATTTTAATAATTTTGACATAACAGATAAATGGATTTTGCTAGAATTAAAAGATCTCAAAATTGCGGTGAAAAATTTTTATCAAAAATTAGATTTTTCGATGATGTCTAGGATAATGTATGAATTTATTTGGAATAAATATTGCGATTTATACATAGAATTTTCAAAACCCAAAATTTATACCGAAGATGAAAATAAAAAAATTTTGACATACAGCATTTTGGTATATGTTTTAGATAATATTATCAATTTAATAAATCCAATAATCCCTTTTATCACTGAGGAAATTAACGAAAATATTAATAAAATTTTAAATTTAGAAAATAAAGATTTAGCAAGAAATGAAAATTTTTTAGAAAAAGACTTAAATATTTCTGACAATGATGTAAAAAATTCTATAAATTCTATGATAGAAGTAATTACTGCCATTAGAAATATAAAAAAAGATTTAAATATTTCCGGGATAGAAAATTCTACTTTTTTCATTTCGTATAACAAAAATAATTTCAAGCTTAGTAAAGATTTAGAATTTTACATAAAATCTTTAACAAAAATTAATAATATTGTCCAAGGTGAAAATCTAGAAATTCCAAAAAAATCAAAAGTCGTCGTAACTGATAAATATCAAGTTTTTGTTTTACTCGAAGGCTTGATAAATTTTGAAGAAGAAAAATTGAAAACTTTAAAAAAAATAAAAGAATTAAATTCTGAAATTGAAAAAATAGAAAAAAAATTAAAAAATGAAAAATTTTTATCAAATGCTCCAAAAGATGAAATTGAAAAAGTAAAAGAAAAATATAATCTGTTTTTAGAAAAAAAAGAAAAATTAAATCTAAATTTGGAAAATCTTGTTTAGGTTTAGGTTTTTAAATTTAAATTTTCAAAATTAAAAATAAAAAATGATTTTATGGAAAAATTTGACAATATTTTTTTAGAAAAAAAAGAAAAATTTGTATTTGATAAAGAAGTTGCTGGAGTTTTTGACAATATGATTTCTAGGTCCATTCCAGGATACGAGATTTTTTTAAAACTTACTGGCCTTGTTTCTAAAAATTTTATAAAGGATAAAGACATTTGTTATGATTTTGGAGCTTCTTTATTAAAATCGACGAAATCTGTAATAGAAGCTAATAAAATGAAAAACTTTAAAGTAATAGCCGTAGATAATTCCGAGGCTATGTCTTTAAAGGTGAAACCTATAATTTTAGATTTGAAACAAAGATATTCTAATATAGATATTAATTTTTTAGTATCCGATGTATGCGATATAAAAATAAATAAATTTTCGTTCGGAATTTTGAATTTTATTTTGCAATTTCTTCCAAAAAATAAAAAGTTAGAATTTTTAAAAAATATTTTCAATGGTTTAGAGGATGGCGGAGGGATAATTTTATCTGAAAAAATTATCTTTGAAAACGAAAACTTAAAAGACTTTTATACAAATTTATACTTTTCATACAAAAAATCAAATGGATATTCTGATGCAGAAATAAAAAACAAAAAAGAAGCACTAAAAGGCATTTTAATCCCAGAAAGTTTAGATTTTCATATAGAAAGATTAAAAAATATAGGATTTACAGAAATTAGAATTTTGATACAAATTTTAAATTTTGTTAGCATTTTAGCTATCAAATAATTTTAACAAAAATTGACAACATTAAAAAAAATTTTTGATTTATCTAACTTAAAAACAATAAAATCTGGCTCATTTCCATCTAATTTATAATTTGATGATTTAACTATTTTTTTGTGCAAAGATATGATTCTTTCTATAATATTTCCCTTATTCACAATCATTTATAAAATTATCAAGATTATCTATCGCCATTGCACGAGATGAAATAATGATATTTTCCTCCATCTGAATAAGCTCTGATCTCTCCTTTCCTCTTTCTTTACCCTCATTTCCATATTTTAGTTTATCTAAAACTCCTCTATACTGAGGGTCAAAAAAAGTTGCTCCAATACTTTCATCATAAATATCTGCTAAAAGATCTAGACCATCAGCTAAATTCTTGTGATTTATAATATACTTTGAGTTTTCTTTTAAGACTTTCAAATATATTTTATCCTTTTTTAAGCATTTTAAACTTGAATTATAATATAAAAATAAACATTCTAGGTTTTTAGATCTTCGTTTTATTTTTTGTTAAAATATTTAATTAATAAAATTATTTTACAAAATTTAAATCTTTTCTATGACTTTTAATTTTAATTTTAAAATTTTAATTTTTATATTAATTTAAAAAATTCATTTAATACAATCATTCCTTGAATAATTAAAATCCATTCTAAAATTTCATGAAATTTAAAAATCCAAGTTTTATTTTTGTGAATATTAAATGGTTTATGCAAAAAAGTTACGACAAAAAATAAAACTAAAAGCAAAATAATAGAAAATTTCATTTTTTTCCATATTTTATTTAAATTTTCTGCATTTTTATATAAAATCTCTTCGTATATCGATAAATTTTTGTCATTTTTTATATTTTTCTTAAATTTTTCATTCTTAAAATTGTTTCTATAATACAAATTTCAAGTTCGTTAAATTGTATTAAAAATATTCAATTTTAAAATCCAAGAAAAATAATATATAATAATTTTTGTTTTATGAATTATTTTTACAAAAATATTTTAAATAGATTTCACTATTTATAGAAAAGGATATTTTATGCATCCTATTTTATTAAATTTAGGATTTTTAAAAATTTACACTTATGGTTTTTGCATAGCTATAGGTTTTATTATAGCCGTCAATATTTTTATCAAAAAAGCCAAATCTTACGGGTATGATGAAAAATTTTTAGAAAATTTAATTTTTTCGATTTTTTTTGCCGGATTATTAGGTGCAAGAGGTCTATACATTATCATAAATTTTAAATTTTTTTATCAAAATCCTATAGAAATATTTAAAATTTGGAACGGAGGATTAGTTTTTTTTGGAGGATTTATAGTAGGATTTATTTTTCTTATATTTTACCTTAAAAAATATAAAATTCCTCTCTTTAATATAACAGATCTCTTGACGATAAATATTCCGCTCGCCCATGCTTTTGGAAGAATTGGATGCTTTATGGCGGGATGCTGCTATGGAAAAGAAACAAACTCTATTTTAGGAGTAGTATATAAAAATCAAAATTGTCTAGCTCCAATCAATATAAAACTTTTACCGGTTCAACTTTTTGAAGCAATTTTTAATTTTTCATTATTTTTTTTCTTGTATAAATATTCAAAAAACAAAAATCTTGATGGAAAAATCACGAGCTTATACCTAATTTATTATTCTATGTTTAGATTTTTTATTGAATTTTTTAGAGGAGATGATAGAGGAAATATTTTGTTTTTGTCTGTTGGGCAATTTATATCTTGTTTTATATTTTTATTTGGAATTTATTTATGGATTTATCTAAAGAAAAAAATATCACAATAAATGTTTCTGAAAATTTAGATTTTTTAGGGAAAAGATTAGATTTTTTTTTAAAAAACAAATTTCCAGAATTTTCTAGGACACATTTCCAAAAACTTTTAAAAAAAAATAATATTAAAGTTAACAAAAATTTAGTTTCTAATAGTTACAAATTAAAAAAAGATGACATAATAGAAGTAGAAAATATAGAAAATAATTCTGATGAATTAGACATAAAAAGTGAAAATATTTCACTAGACATAATATACGAAGACGAAGACATTGTCGTCATAAATAAGCCTAGCAATATGGTTGTGCATCCTGCATGTGGCAATTATACCGGGACTTTGGTCAATGCACTTATGTTTCATTTTTCCAATTTGCCTAGCTTAGATAAAAATTTCGTAAGACCTGGAATAGTCCATAGATTAGATAAAGAGACCAGCGGAATTATGATTATTGCCAAAAATGAACTTGCTATGAAATCCTTGGCTAAGCAATTTGAAACCAGAAAAATAAAAAAAGAATATTTGGCAATATGTTATAAAAAATCAGATCTAGACGAAGGTAAAATCAATATAAAAATTACTAGATCAAAATTAGATAGAAAAAAAATGGCACTCTCCTTTGACAATGACATTAATGCAAAGACTTCCGTAACTAACTTTAGAGTTTTGGAAAAATATAAAGATAATATAGTCCTCATAAAGGCTCTTCCAGAGACTGGCAGAACTCATCAAATTCGATTACATTTATCTTATGTAGGCTATCCAATAATAAATGATTCAGTATATGGAGTAAAATATAAAATATTTAATCAGAATTTTCCTAATTTACTTCCTAGAACTCTTTTGCATGCTAAAAGCATTTCTTTTTTCCATCCAAAAAGTAAAAAATTTTTAAATATGGAGGCAAAAATTCCAAATGATTTTCAAAAAATAATTAGTTTCTACAAAAATTTAAATTTATAAGGAGTTTTTTATTGTATGAAAAAAATTTTTTTGTTATTTCTCGTAATTTGTTTTTCTAGTTATTTGTTTGCAAAGGATTACAATACTGGCATTATTGGTAATGACGGAATGCCTATCAGTATTACTATTCCTGATGCCTTGGCAGGACTGATGGAAGATCTGGGCATAAATGAAAATTTAATAATGTCTGGAGTTAATCTTTTACCAGAAGAATACAAAGATTATTTTAAAGATCATGAAAAAGAAATTATGCCGTATTTTAATATAGCAACCGAATATTTATTAGAAGAAGGATCTCAATATATAAACGATTACGATGTCTTAAAAAATACAATAAATACAAGTTTTGGAAATTTTTCAAAAAATCTTACATATGGTTTAATAGATTCTTCTAGTATGCAAAATACTTGGCCAAATTCATATATAGGTCATTTTTTTCCTGGATTTCATTTAGGGCTGGGGGTAGATTTTTCTGTAGCTACATTTGATGCTTCTCCGCTTTTTGATCTTACAGATGCTCTAGGTATGCAGGATTTTAGACAAGATTTAAAAAAAGATTTTTATTCAGATATTCCTAGTTTTTTAGAAAATAAATTAATCTTTCCAACGGCTTCTATAAATGCCAGAATAGGTGGTTTTGTTTTACCATTTGATATAGGTTTATCTTTTATGAGTTTAGATACAAAAGATATTTCCTTATCAAACGATTTTAACTTTAAATATTCTAATATAGCTGGAGATGTTAGATATAATTTTTTAAACATTGGACCAAATCTTTTAAAAATTAAAGCATCTGGAGTTTTAGGCATTTATCACACAGCAGGAGATCTAAATATTTCGGATCCTCAAGGCGATGCAAAATTTAATTTTGACCAGACATCTCTCAGTATTGGTGCACAAGCTGATGTAAAAACTATATTTTTAGATGTTTTTGCCGGACTAAAATTTTTAACTCCTTTGTCTGCATCTACTGAACTTTCAGCAAGTCCTAATTGGAGCTATATTACCAAAACCAGTGGAGCAGAAGCTGCTATAATAAATTCTATTTTGCCTAAAGAAATAAAAAAGTCCAACGAGCTAAATTCTTTTGATTATTTTCATCCTGTAATTTTTGGAGGCCTTGGGTTCAGCCTTTTTTTATTTAAAATAGGATTGGGTGCTAGTTATAATTTTGAATCTGAAAATGTTGGTGCAAATTTTAGCATTAGATTAGCTATTTAAATTTTTATTTTTATAACAATAAATAATTAAAAATTTTAATTTACAATTGATTTTACAAACATTTTTTATTATTATTGAAAATTCATATTAAAAAAATAGGAACTTTTTATGGAAAATTTTATAAAATTTATTAAAAAATCTTTTGTTAGATTAATTTTTTTATTGTTTATAGTTATATTTTTAGCTAATAGTTTTGAAGTAATAGGAGCCTCTTATAGAGGAGTTTTATTAACTTTTGGAAAGCCAGGCAATAATATTTTGTTGCCTGGAATGAGATTTAAAATTCCATTTGTTCAAAAAATTGAAAAAATAAGCTCTACCCCAATTTTACACAAAACTTCCTACGGGGTAAATTCCAATGGAGCCATAACCAAAGATATGCAAACTTTAGGTTGTAATCTTTCTATATATTGGCAATATAATACTGAATATTTAATAGACATAATCAGAGAATATAATAATACTTTAATCATAGAAAAAAGAATTGATTTGACTTTAGAAGAAATTTTAAAAGACGAAATAGGCAAATTGACTTCGGAAGAAATAGTAATGAATATTACAACTATGTCTAAAAATATTTTAGAAAAAATGAAGGGTAGATTAAAAGAAATTCCGATAAAAATCATAGATGTAAATTTAAATGACATTGATTGGTCTGATTCTTTTGACAATATGATTCAAAAAACTATGGAACGTAAACAAGAAGTAGAAAGGATGAAACAAGAAGTCGCCCTAAGAGAGCAAGAAACTTTAAAAAGAGTAAAAGAAGCTGAAGCAGCTCTAAGAGTAGAAGAGCTAAATGCAAATGCCATAAAAGTAAAAGCAGAAGCAAAAGCTGAGGCTAAAAGAATAGAAGCAGATTCTATCCTTTATTATAACAACCAAATATCAAAAAATTACAATACAGAAATAAAATTAAAAGAATTAGAAATAGAATTAGAAAAAGCCAAAAGATGGGACGGCAGAAAAGTTCCTTTATATGTTCCATTGACTGCATCTGGTGTAGTCGTAGATATTGACGGAAAAAATAAAAAATAAAAAGTTTTAATAAACCATATAAAAAATTGAAAAATTAAATTTTTCTTATCAAAAAATCTGACATTTTGAATGTTGATTTTCTTTACTTTTTTTTAGATATTTTGATTTCTTCTTTTAGTTCTTTTATTTCATTTAAAATATGATGAATTACATGTGAAAAAGGATCTGGAACTATATTATGTTCCAAAATAGAACGATAAGACTTTGTTTTGACAATTTTCCCAGGAATCCCAACGACTGTAGCATGGTGTGGTACATTTTTTAATACTACAGAACCTGCTGCAATTTTTGCATTATTTCCTATTTTGATATTCCCTAAGACTATGGCATTAGTCCCTACTACAACATTTTCTCCTAATGTCGGATGTCTTTTTCCTTTTGATAGACTTACACCTCCTAGAACAGCACCTTTATATAAAAGGCAACCATTTCCTACGATTGCAGTTTCTCCTATTACAACACCCATCCCGTGATCGATAAAAACTTTTTTGCCTATTTTAGCCCCTGGATGTATTTCTATTCCTGTAAAAAACCTAGAAATATGAGAAATAATTCTAGCAAATACAAAAAATTTTTTTCTATAAAAAAAATGTGAAATTCTATGCAACATTATCGCCTGAAATCCAGGATAACATAAAATAACTTCTAATTTTGATTTTACAGCTGGATCTTTATCAAAAATGTTTTCAATTTCTTCATTGATAATTTTAAAAATTTTTAGCACTTTCAAAACCTTTAAAATAAGGCAAAAAATAAGCCGAATTCTGTTCTTTATAAAAATATAAAGCGATAGTCATCTATCTCTAGTTATAAAAATAACCGCGGCAAAAATGCTCGTGCCTTCTACCCCGTCCTTAGAAGCCCAGCGGACCTTTTATAGGACTATACTTGAAGTTGCACCAGATAAGGTTTGTCAATTCATTTTATCACTAAAATAAATAGTGAGCTCTTACCTCACTTTTTCACCCTTACCAAAATTATTTTTTATTTTTAAAAATAAATTTTGGCGGTTTATTTTCTGCTACACTATCTATCACATATAATTTGCACTATATGTGTCTTTCCTTTCGAAAAGTATCTTGCTGTATGGTGTTCGGACTTTCCTCTTTTTTAAAAAATTTTAAAAAAGCGACTATCTATTTTGCCTTATTTTATTAAATTTAATTATTTTATTCTCTTTTGCAAAAGTTGCAATAGAATCTGCTAAACTATTTTTTTCTCTAGGAATATGAAAAATACTATAATTAATCCCTAAATTTTTAGTTTTTTCAAAAAATTTTTCGGCTAAAATTTTCAAATTAGTATTAGAAATTTTATATTTTCTAGTCAATTGCTTTACCATAAGTTCCGAGTCAGAAAAAAAATTAAATTTTATATCACAAAATTTTATATTAAAATTTTCAAAAACATTCTCATTTTTAAAATTTTCTAAATTTTTAACTGCTAAAAGAATAGCATTATATTCTGCATAGTTATTAGTATTTATTCCTAGATTCATATTTTCTCTAAAAAATTCTTTGTAATTTTTATCAAAAAAAATGCATCCTGCTCCTGCCTTGCCTGGATTCCCGCTAGATGCTCCGTCTGTAAAAATATTAATTACCTTAAAATCAAAATTTTCTATTTTTTCAGCATTTTCTGAATTTTCTATATTTTGATTTTCCTTTTCTACTTCTTTATCTGTTTTCAAAAAATCAGAATCAATTCTCAAAAACTTTTCCCTCAAAATTTGCTCTTTATCTAAAAGATTTAAATCTGTCAAAATTTCTTTAAATTTTTTATGATTTAATATTTTTTCTATCATTTTACCAAACAATACTAATTGCACCCCAGGTAAATCCGCCTCCAAAACTGGATAAAATTATTTTATCGCCTCTTTTCAAAAGACCTTTCTGAACGGCTTCGTCCAAGGCTATAGGAAGAGTTGCGGCACTGGTATTGCCATATTTTTCTAAATTTATAAAAACTTTTTCTTCTTCTAGATCTAAACTTTTTCTAATAGATTCTATTATTCTGATATTTGCCTGATGTGTAAAAACCATTTTTAAATCTTCTTTTTTCCAAAAAGATAATTCCATCACTTTTTCTATAGATTCTAGCATTTTATTCACTGCATGTTTAAAAACTGCATTGCCTTGCATTGTAAGATATCTTAAGGGGCTATTAATATTATTTATATCAAGAGGCTCATGAGATCCCCCCAAAGCGACCATCAAATAATCATAAAGCCTTCCATCACTTTTTAAGAATGTTTTACAAATACCACTATTTTCATCAGATTCTAATATCGCAGCTCCTGCTCCATCGCCAAATAATACACATGTAGATCTATCTTGCCAATTCGTTATACTGGATAATTTTTCAACAGCCACTACTAAAATTTTTTTACTAGGATCCTCTAAAATAAATTTTTCTGCAATACTAATAGCATACAAAAACCCAGAACAAGCAACCGAAATATCAAAACTAAAAGCTTTTTCCGCCCCTATTTCTGACTGAATTATACAAGCCGTCGAAGGAGTCACATAATCTCCGGTAATTGTAGCACATATTATAATATCTATATCTAATGGAGAAATCCCAGCTCTTTCTATAGCCAATTTCGCTGCTTTTACACCCATAGTAGATGCATATTCATTTTTTTCCGCAATATGCCTTTCTTTTATTCCAGTTCTTTTTACTATCCATTCATCGCTAGTCTCTACCATTTTTTCTAAATCAAAATTTGTTAAAATTTTTTCTGGAACATAATGCCCTAGAGAAGTTATTTTTGCTTTAACCATTTTTTCCTCTTAAATTTCAATGTCTTTATTTTCTACTTTTTCCAAAATATACTTTAAGAAATCATCTACATTTTTTATGTCTAAATTTTTATTTTGCCTAGTTCTAATAGAAATAGTGTTATGTTCAATTTCTTTATCGCCTATAATTATCATATATGGAACTTTTTCAAGTTGTGCATCCCGTATTTTTTTCGACAATTTTTCATTTGTAAAATCTTTCTTCACTCTTAATTTTTTATTTTTTAAGTTTTCAAATATTTCGTTTGCATATTTTTCGTGATTTTCATTAATCGTTAAAATTCTTACTTCTTCTGGGCTAAGCCAAACAGGAAATGCTCCCTTATAATGCTCTATTAAAACTCCAAAAAATCTCTCTATAGATCCTAATAAAGCCCTATGTATCATATAAGGTCTATGTTTTTCACCATCGCTACCTATATAAGACATATCAAACCTTTCTGGCAAATTAAAATCAAACTGTATAGTAGAACATTGCCAATCTCTTTTTAAAGCATCTTTTATTTTTATGTCTATTTTTGGGCCATAAAATGCTCCTCCTCCGTCATCGATGTCATATTCATATCCGCTAGATTTTATCGCATCTTCCAAAGATTCCTCTGCTAATTGCCAATCTTCAAGGCTCCCTACATATTTTTCTTTTGGACGAGTTGACAAAAAGATTTTATACTCACTAAACCCAAACGTTTTTAACATAAATAGACAAAAATCAATAACTCTTTTGATTTCATCTTTTACTTCTTCTTTTTTACAAATGATATGAGCATCATCTTGGGTAAAACCTCTTACCCTCATAAGTCCATGCAAAACTCCAGATCTCTCATATCTATAAACCGTCCCCAACTCTGCATATCTAATCGGAAGTTCTTTATACGAATGAAGTGAATTTTTATAAACCAAAATATGAAAAGGACAATTCATTGGCTTAATATAAAAATTTTGATCGTCAATATTTATTGGAGCATACATATTTTCATTATAAAAACCTAAATGTCCACTAGTTTCCCACAAAAAAGCTCTACCTATATGAGGAGTATATAAAAGCTCATACCCAGATTCAAAATGTTTTTCCTTCCAAAATGTTTCTATAATATGCCTTATGATGCTACCTTTTGGATGCCACAAAATTAAACCTGGTCCTATATCCTCACTAGTACTAAAAAGTTTTAAATCTTTTCCCAGTATTCTATGATCTCTAGTTTTTACATCTTCTAAAAATTTTAAATATTCATCCAAATCTTCTTTTTTAAAAAAAGCTGTCCCATAAATTCTCTGTAGCATTTTATTCTTTTCATTTCCTCGCCAATATGCCCCTGCTAAATTCAAAAGTTTAAAATATTTTATGTCTTTTGTATTGTCAACATGAGGACCACGGCAAAGATCAACAAAATCTCCATTTCTGTATAAAGAAACAATTTTTACATCACTAGGCAAGTCTCTTATAATTTCTACCTTAAAATTTTCATTCTTTTCTAAAAAAAATTTTTCAGCTTCATCTCTTGTGATTTCTATCCTTTCAAAAGGTAATCCCTCTTTGACTATTTTTTTCATTTCTTCTTCTATTTTTATCAAATCTTCTGGTTCTAATCTTTTATCCAAATCTATATCATAATAAAATCCATCATCTATAGCCGGTCCTATCCCAAAATGCACTTCTTTAAAAAGCCTTTTTATTGCCATTGCCATTAAATGCGAAGCTGAATGCCTCAAAATACTTATATCCATAAAAAATCCTTTATACTTTATAATCTGATAATTCTAAAATATCCATCCTCATATTTATAAATCTATCAGACATAAATTTTGACTGAAAAATTTTTGAATCATATTTACCAACAGGATGCCATAAAATCCATTCTCCCACATCATTGTCATAAAGAGCCTGAATTTCATCTAAAATATCATCTTTTGTATATTTCCTATATAAATCAAAAGCCTGAATATATGGAACCACTTTATTAAAATTTTTGTCTAATTTCTTTTTGCTAATTATAATAGCTTTATTAATCAAATCATAAACATCTCTATTAGGATACTTAACCCCATAGGTTCCTTTTGCATAATGAGAAGGATATACCATAGGATATACTCTGTCTACATATGGAATTAACTTCAAAATATTTTGACCTATTCCAAGCCCATCCATTGAAGTAATACTTAATCCAAAAACATCTATTCCTATATTTATTTTTTTTGAATATTTTAGATTTATTTCTTTCACAAAAGAAAGTATATTATTGTCTTTTTTCATAGAATTATTATAATAAAGCAAATTTTTTAAATTTCCATCCGATGGATACCTAATATAATCAAACTGAATTTCATCAAATCCCATCTCTATACATTTATCAACTATACTAAAATTATATTCCCAAACTTCCTTTGATTCTGGATCACACCAAGAATTCCCTTTATAATCTCGCCAAACCGTGCCATCTAAACTTTTTATTGATGCATCATTAAAATTATCCGAAAACTTTGGATCTAGAAACACACTAAGCCTTGCAACAACATAAATATTTTTTTCATGTAAATAATCTATAAACTTTTTAATATTTAATGTTTTTTTATAAGCTCCTATCTGTTTTGACTTGTTAGATCCGTCAATATATACATCACTATTTATTTCCTTAATTGTTATAACAAAAGTGTTAATTTCTGTAAATTCTGCTAAAAATTTATATTGTTCTATCAATTTTTGAGAATTTATGCACCATGGCATTATATGAATTCCTCTGATAAATCTAGGTTTGTCAATTGAAAATAATGTAGAAAAAAAACATAAACAATACAAAAAAATAAAAACTCTTGTTTTCATTAAAATAAACCTTTCAAACTAGGCAAAAAAACTAAAGCTACATTAAAATAAATAATTAAGCCTATAATATCTACTATACTAGTCGTAATCGGTCCTGCTAAAACTGCTGGATCTAGCCCTATCTTTTTTGACAATGCCGGAAGTACCATTCCTGTTATAGATGCTAAAATCACAACACAAAGCATAGTAAAACCTATAACAAACGACATCAAAATATTTCTTTGCAAAAGATATGCTCTAATAAATGCCACAATTCCTATAAAAATACTCATTATAAAAGCCGATAAAATTTCTTTTTTCGCTATACTAAAAAAATTATCAAAAGTCACATCCCCAGTCGCAAACCCTCTAATTATACTAACCGAAACCTGTGCACCTGCATTCCCACCAGTATCCAAAAGCATAGGAATAAAAAATGACAAAGCTACAACTTTATTTATTGCAAACTCATATTTTTTTAAAACTGTAGCAGTAAAAAAATCAAAAACAAGTAAAAATAAAAGCCAAGCAAATCTTCGTCTAATTAAATCAAAACTATTGGAGTTAGAATATTTAATTTCTTCTCCATCATCAATATACATTTTACCTAATTCATAAATTTCTTTTGTATTATCTTCTTGTATTAAATCAACTATATCATCAAAAACTATCATTCCTAACATTTTATTTTCATCAGATACGACAGGAATGCTCAAAATATCATACTTTACAAATATATCTGCAACCAATTTTGCTTCAACAAATGCATTGACTTTTATATTAGAGACATCTGTCATTATTTCAGATAATTTTAATTTTGAAGAGCTTTTTACTAATTGCTGAAGATCTACAGCCCCCAAAAGAATAGAGTTTTCGTCGCATATATAACTAGAATAAACATGTTCTGACGAGCCTTCTTCTAGATCATCTTGAAGTTTTATCAAGGCTTCTCTAGTGGTTAATTCAGGAGACATTTTTACAAAATCAGTTGTCATAAGGCTCCCCGCTGTCCCTTCTGGATAATCCAAAAGGGATTTTACATTATCAACTTCTTCTTTTTTCATCAAAAGAAAAAGTTTGTCCATGTCCTCACTAGATAATTCTTGAAAAAGATCTACTCTTTCATCACTGGACATATCGTTTAGAATATTTGAAATTTCTATGACTTTTAAATTTTTTAATAGAAAATTTTGTTCGTCAAAAGATAAATTTTCAAAAACTTCTATGGATTTATCCTTTTTTAAAAGTCTAAAAACTATAATTTTTTCTTTATCTGAAAACTCTACAAACTTATCAGCTATATCTACAGAGTGAATTTTAGTCAAAAGCTCCCGAAGCTCCAAAAATTTCCCTCTGTCTATCATATCCTTAATATCAGGTAAAAACAAAGAAACCATATTAAAAGAATTTTTTGTATCGTTCATATAAAGATCCTATATGAAAATGAAAATTATAGATTTTTATTTTTTGTCAAATTTAATATCTTTTAGGTTTAATGTCTTTTTAGTTCCATCCTCTAACTCAACATCTACTTCTTCCTTTAAAAGCCTTCTAGCTTCAACTTTTCCCTTCCCATAAGGTGTTTCACACTGCATACCACAACTTGGCATTCTGGATATTAAATCTCTATATGTTTCACTTTCAAATTCAATACAACACATCAATCTCTGACAAACTCCAGAAATTTTGTTAGATCTTATAAAAAGTTCTTGCTCTTTTATAGTATTTACGACGACTGGCTTTATTTTATTTAAAAATCTTTTACAACAAACAACATTCCCACATTGCCCCAGACTTCCTTTTATTTTTACTTCGTCTCTCACACCTATCTGAACCATTTGAACTTTTACCATCAAAATTTTATTTAAACTTTTTAAAAGTTCTCTAAAATCTACTCTATCTTCTGATGTATAATAAATTATAAATTTATCTCCACTAAATACTAATTCAATATCCGTGATTTTCATAACAGATTTCATATTATGAGTGACAATCACACTATTACATTTTTCCATTATCATTTTTGCTTGAATGGAATTATTTTTTATAATTTCAATATCTTTGTCGGTGCATTTTCTAATAATTTTATATAATTTTTTAGTTTTTAAATCACTTTGTTCGTCAAAAGCTATAATTTTCTCTGCCAAAATACCAACTTCATATTTACCATCTATTTGAATTATAACTTTATCAGAAACTTTTAACTTAAAATTAACATTGTCCGTAAAAACATAAACAGAAGTCTTTATTTTTCTTATTATAGCTAAAAAATAAAATTTTTCTTTTTCAGTCTTATCTTTTTTCAAAAGTCAATTTATGCCCTTTTAATTTATTTTATATATTTTTTACAATCTCTATATTTTTCTTAGCATTTTCTAAAACTTTTTTTAATTCTTCATCGATTTTTACATTATACAAAAAACCCTTTATAGAATTTTTAGCATTGTTAAAACTTCTCTTTTCTTCTGCTTTTTTCTCTTCACATTTCATTATATGATACCCTAATTTTGTTTCAAAAACATCACTAATCTGTCCAACATTTAAAGAAAAAGCCTTATCTTCAAATGCCTTTAATTCCATTCTTCCTCTAGTAAAAAGCCCAGTGTCTCCTCCATTTTCTTTAGTAGTTTCATCTTCTGAATATTCCATAGCATAATCACTAAAAAATTTGGTTTTATCTTTTACGATTTTTGCTCTAAGCTCTCTCATTTTGTTTAACACATCTAAATTTTTCTTTCCTACTGTTTTCATCAAAATATGCCTTACTCTAACAGTTTCTGGAACTATCATTTCACTAGGATGCTCATTATAATATTTTTTTGCCTCCTCATCTGTAGGGGCAACAACTTTACTCTTTACAAAATTATCAATAAAACTTGAAATCATTAAATTTTTTTCTATCTGTTTTCTAAAATCAACTTCTTTTAAATTACTTTTTTTTAACTCTGCCTGAAACTCATCTTCTGTTTTAAATCTATCTTTTATTTCATTGACTGCTTTATCTATCGCAACTTTTGTAACTGATACTTTATTTTTTCTTGCTTCTAAAAGTAAAACTCTTTCATCAATCATCTGATTTAGCATATCTTCTTTTAATTTTTCTTCTCCACCATTTGCTAAAAGATCAGGTCTTTCTTTTTTATATTGTTCTATAATAGGAAGAGTTAAATCATTAAATTCCGTCAAGAGGATTGTCTCTTTTCCTACCTTTGCCAAAATTTTATTCGTAAACTTATCTGCTCCAAATAAAACATTAGTAGAAAAAATACAAACTATAGAAAATATTGTCAAAATAGTATTTTTTTTCATTATTATTCCCCCTTTTCTTCTTCAATATTTATAGTTGAAAGAAGTTTTTCATTAGTTTTTACAGAAACTTTTTTTGATTCATTTTGATACCAATTATCAAATTTTTGCATAAATAATTTATTGCGAATTTCATTTTTTACATTATCAAATGTAATAGGCTCTCCCACTCTCTCATCTAATTTTTTGATTATATGGAAACCAAAAGATGTCTCAACTAGATCAGAAACATCCCCAACATTTGCCAAGGCAAAAGCAGCATCTTTAAATTCAGGAACAAAAGTTGCATCCTTGCCAAACCAATCTAGCTCTCCACCATTATTTTTGTTGGAATTGTCAAAAGAATAACTGCTGGCCAAAACTGCAAAATCTCCACCATTTCGTATTTCTGCAAGAATATTTTTAGCTAAAGTTTCATCTTTTAAAAGAATATGAGCAACTTTTATCTGAATAGGCTTATCGTAATATTCTTTATTTTTATCATAATCTGACTTTATTTCTTCTTCTGATACATACAAAGGATGATTTTCTTGTGTAAGCTCTCTCATAAGGGAATTTATTAAATTTTGTTTTTCAAACATTTTTGCTCTAGATAAATATTCGTCTTTTTTATCATAGCCACGATTTTTTGCAATTTGAAACATTACCGATTCTCTTTCCAAATCTTTTAAGATTCCTTCCATATCTCTCTTGGTAATATTCTGATATCCATATCGTTTTAATTCATTTAATCTATCTTTAAAATCGTTTAATGTAAAAATATCATTTTTGGTTTTAATTAAGGTAGGACTATTTTGACTTTTTTTACAAGCTAAAAATGAAATTAAAATAAAAAACAAAACCGAAAACAATTTTATTTTATGTTTCATAAATCCTCCAAAGAAACAAAAAGTATTTTTGATTATAATTAATAAAAAACTATTTTTCAAGTTTTTACTTTTATAATATTATTATTTTAATTTTGTTAAAATATTTTTTATATAATCTAATTTATTTTTATTAACATATAAATCTATTGCATTAGGAGAATTATTTTTAAATTTAATTTTTCCTTTTTCTTTTTCCATCATATCCAAAATAATATTTATATCTATTATTTTAGGATCAGAAAAATTTATAGTAATAACATTTTTATTTTCTTTTATAGAAGAAATTTTCAAGTTTTTTGCTAAATTTTTAATATTTAAGACTTCAAAAAAATTTTCTAATTCCTTAGGAATTGTTCCAAATCTATCCAAAAGTTCTTTTTTTATATTTTTAGCCTCTTCATCACTTGTTATACTAATCAATTCTTTATAAAAATACATTCTAACTGGTGGACTAGGAATATATGTTTTAGGAATATAAAAACTGATAGGTAAATCTATTTCACAATCTATATCTTCTAATGCCTCTCCATTCATTTTGGAAATAGCCTTTTTTAACATATCCATATATAATTCAAAGCCGATTTCCTTAATGTAGCCATGTTGTTTTTTCCCTAAAAGATTCCCCGCACCTCTTATTTCTAAATCTCTCATAGCTAGTTTTATTCCAGCTCCAAAACCCTCGAAAGACTTTATTGCTTCTAATCTTTTGATAGCATTTTTATTTAAACTAAAATCTTTAGGAAATAACAAATAACAAAAAGCTTTCTCATAACCTCTCCCAACTCTCCCTCTCAATTGATATATTTGTGCTAAACCTAGAAGATCCGCTCTATCAATTATTATCATATTGACTTTTGGGATATCAAGACCTGATTCTATTATCGTCGTTGCTACTAAAATATCGTATTTCTTATCAATAAAATTTGTTACTTTTTCATCTAACTCATTAGGCATCATTTGTCCGTGAGCAGTAGCTATATTTTTATCGGGAAACATTGAAACAAGTTCCTCCCTTTTCTTTTCTATATCTTCTACATTATTATATAAATAAAAAACCTGTCCCCCTCTAGATAACTCAAAATCTATAGCTTGTTTTATTATCTTTGCATCATATTCATAAATATATGTAGTAATATTTTTTCTAATAGGAGGCGGTGTTTCTATTACAGAAATATCTTTTATACCATTAAGAGCCATAGATAAAGTCCTAGGAATAGGAGTTGCACTAAGATATAATATGTCAATATTTTTTTGAAACATTTTTAATTTTTCTTTATCTTTTACACCAAATCTATGTTCTTCATCTATTATAACTAGACCTAAATCTTTGAATTTTATATTTGACCTTAATGCTATATGAGTAGAAATTATTAAATCTATCTTCCCTTGAAGAATTGATTTTTTAGCATCCTCTATATCTTTTTTTGTTAAAAATCTAGATAACATAGATATTTTAAATGGATAAGAAGAAAATCGTTCTTTAAAAGTATTATAATGTTGCTTACATAATAAAGTCGTAGGACAAATTAATAAAACCTGTTTACTATTTATCATAGCTCTAAATGCTGCACGAATAGCAACCTCAGTTTTTCCGTATCCAGTATCACCTGCAATTAATCTTTCCATAGGAGTATCACTTGCCATATCTAACAAAACTTCCTCTATAGCCTTTTTTTGATCTTCTGTTTCCTCGTATGGAAAAGTATTTCTAAAATCGTCCTCCATCACTTTATTTTCTTTAAAACTAAAACCTGATATTTTTTTTCTGATTGCTTGAAGTGATATTATGCTATTTGCCATTTCAAAAATTTTTTGTTCTATTTTTGCTCTAGATTTCTTCCAAGTAAATCCATCCATAGAATCTAACATAGGGATATAATCAGAATCATAATTTGAATATTTGCTTATAAATTTAAAATCAAATATTGGAACAAAAAGTTTATCGCCTTTAGAATATTCTATTGTTATATATTCAGAATTTTTTTCTCCAACTTTTATATTACTAAAACCTAAAAATTTCCCTATACCAAAATTATTATGAACTACATAATCTCCTATTTTATAATCAATTGAATTTTCTCTAAAAACATCTACTTTTTTATTAATTTTTTTATCTTTTACAATAATTTCATCTTTTAAGTTTCTATTAAAAATTTCTTTTTCCGTAAAAAATGCTATTTTTTCTTCTAATGAATAAAACCCTTCTCTAATAAAGCCATTAAAAAAATGTAAATTTTTAGAATTTCTAAATTTTTTGTTTTTAAACAGAGTTGATTTAAAATTAGCAATATCTGCATCCTTATAAAACACTATAAAAATATTGTAATCGTCGTCCAATAAATCGCCTAAATATTTTGTAATTAAATCTATATCAGCATTAAATGCCATAGACTCGTATAATTTTATATCTTTTGAAGCTTTGTTAAAAGGTTCTATTAAAAATGAAAAAAAGTTTTTTTCTAATAAATAAGACTTTGTATTTCCTATAATTTTATTGTCATAAAAACAGATAAAATTTTTTGGATCAAAATTATCTAAATAAATAGTATTATTGTTTTTAGAAAAATTTTTTATAAAAATGCTTTCATATTTTTTTTTGAGATTTCTCCTCTGGGTAGTTATATCAAATTCATAAATAGATTCTATAATTTCATCGTCAAATGTAATTCTAAGAGGATTTTCGTAATTAATTGGCCATAAATCTAAAATTTCTCCTCTCATGTTAAAATCATTTTTCTCATAAACTTCATCTACAAAATTAAACGAATTTTTTAATAATATTTCTTTTAATGATAATATATTTAATTTTTCTCCAATTTTTAGTTCAAATTTATTTTTTTCTAAATTCTTTATATCTATCCCTATATCTAACAAATCATTACTATGCCAGACAGCTATACATGGTTTATTTTGAATCAAATTTTCATTTAATTTCTCAAAAAGTAAATTTTTATTTTCTCCTTCATCTTCCGAAAATAAAAAAATTTCATCTTTTTTTATATCTAAATTTAAAATTTTTACAAAAAACATCATCTCCATCTTTACAAAGAGAGATGTTTCTTTATCATCTATTATATAAATAATAGATTTATTAAAAGTTTTGATTTTTGAATAAATTAAAGGAACTAGGAAATTAATGCTAGAAAAAGTTATTCCTTGAAGACGGAATTCTTTTGATTCTTCGTAATGATTAATTATCTTTTCAAAATAATCAAATCTTAAAAATTTTTTTAATTTTTCACAAAATTTTAAAAAAGAAAATTCTTCTTTATTTTCTATTTTTTCCATAAGCATTTTCTAAAATTAAAAGGACTAATTCATTAAATGATATGCCATGTTTTTCTGCTGCATATGGGAGAAGACTATTTTTAGTCATGCCAGGGATTGTATTAATTTCCAATACAAAAATATTATTCCCCTCCATAATCATGTCTACTCTAGAAGCTCCTTTTACTCCTAAAATATTAGCTACATCTATAGCCATATTTTGCATTCTTTTTAAAACTTCTTTATCTAAATCCTCTGGAATAAAATGATTAGACTTCCCATCTGTATATTTCGCTTCATAATCATAAAAAGCATTTTTTGATCTTATTTCTAATACAGGAAGAAAAATATCACCTATCAGTCCTATGCTAAATTCTCTGCCATTTATATACTTTTCTATCAAAATTTCGGTATCTATTTCTTTTACTTTGTCTATAGCAATCAACAATTCATCTATATCATTAACTATATATACACCTATAGCCGAGCCATTATTATTAGGTTTTACAACTAGAGGGAAATTTAAAGTTTCCTTTAAAATATTATCCTCTATATATTTTTTAAAATTTTCAGATTCAGAAATTTTATAATCTACAAAATTTTCAGGAAAACTAGAAAAATCTAATTTAAAAAATTTAGCTGTAGGAACATTAGACATAGAAATTAATTTTTTAGTTATAAATTTATTCATAGCTATACCAGAAGCTAAAAAGTTAGCTCCTGTATAACATATATTTTTCAAATCTAAAAAACCCTGCAATCTTCCATCTTCTCCACCTTTTCCATGAAGAGCTATAAAAACAATATCAGGATTTTCCTTATCAAAAATATCAAATTTATCAAATTTAAAATCTATTCCTTTTGCATTCAAATTCATATCTAAAAGACTTTGTAAAATAGATTTTCCTGTTTCTATAGATATTTCTCTTTCGCTAGATATCCCACCATAAAGAACCAAAATTTTTTTGTCTTTATATTTATCTAAAACTAGCTTTTCATCTAAAAATTTCAATTATAACTCCTATAACTAAATATATTTTTCTGCCCAAGTTTTTAATCTACTAATGCTAGGGTTATGATTTAATATATCTCCTTCTATAAGTTTAGCAGTATTAGAAAGACTAGGTTTTAAATTTTCTATAGTCTTCCCAAACCTAGAACCGCCAGAAGTAGCAAATAAAATTATAGTTTTATTTGAAAAATCACATGATTCTAAAAATGTATTAATAATGGTAGGTGCAACATACCACCAAATAGGAAATCCTAAAAAAATCTTTTCATATTTTGATAAATCTAAATTATTTTTTTCTATTTCTGGTTTTATTTTTTTATCCATTTCAACGGAACTTCTGGAGTTTTTATTGGTCCAATCTAAATCTTCATTAGAATAAGGTTTTTTAGGTTTTATTTCATAAATATCAGCTCTTATTGCCTTTGATAAATTTTCTGCAACTTTTTTAGTAGTTCCTGTAGCTGAAAAATAAGCAACTAATACCTTTTTTTCCATATTTCCCTCTTTTTTTATATTTTTTGAAAAAATTAAACTATCAAATAAGCAAATAATGATAACAATAAATAAAATTTTAATCCTCATAACAAAAATACCTCGTATATATAAGATAATGTTTAGTTTATCTTATCAAAAATTTTAAATAAATATAAAACTAAAGAATTTAATTTATTTTAGAATAATTACTAATATTTTTCTATAAAATCTAAAAATTTTATAAAACAATTATTAAATTAATTTTGTTTTTTATTAAATTATAGAGTAATAAATATAAAATTTTCATCAATATAACAATCACTATAAATTAAAATAAAAAAATTTAAATCTTAATTAAACAAAAAATAGGAATAATAAGCTTAAAAATTTAAAATTTATTTTCGGATAAAATTTTAGTTATTTAAAATAAAAATTTTTTAAAGAAATATTTTATTTAATATTCATCTAAAAATAATAAATGCTTATCTCTACAATAAAAATTATAATAATAAATTTTATAAAAATGAATTATGTTTTTATTTAAAATGTTTCATAAGAAACCTTATAAAAATATAAAGATAGTGGGGAGCTAGATAATGATACTAAAGAATTCTAAAAATCTGGGGAATTTTATTATAATAAAAATCGTATTTAACTTTCTTAAATTTTTATAAAAATATATGAGTATGGATAAAATTTATTTAGATTCTATTAAAAAGATTCAAAGAGCAATACAGGATGATAAACTATGCCTTTTTGTAGGTGCAGGAATATCGGTAAATTCTGGAGCTCCTAGCTATAAAGATGTAATTAAATCTTTTGCAGAAGATTTAGGTTATAAAAAAGAAAAAGATGAGAATGAGTATAATAAAAAATTAGAATATATTTTTAAAAATATTGATAATTTTAAGCCAAATGAGATTCATAAATTTATTTTTAATTCTTTAAAGCCTAATAAAAAAGATGATTATAGCCAGGATGAATATTTAAAGATTCCTCAATATTATTTTAATGAAAAAGGGGAGGATGAGTATTTAAAAAAATTAAAAGATATTTTTAAAAATATTGATAATTTTAAGCAAAATGAGATTCATAAACTTATTTTTGATTCTTTAAAACCTAAATATATTATTACAACGAATTATGATAATCTTTTAGGAAAAGAATTTCCAGGGTATTATGTTGTTAAAGAAGATAAAGATATTCCTAACATACATTCAAAAAATGTAATAATAAAAATGCATGGAGATTTTTCTAAAAATAATATTGTTTTAAAAGAGGATGACTATTTATCGTATTCTAAGAATTTCACCTTAATAGAAACTTATATAAAGGCAATAGTTGCATCGCATACAGTTCTTTTTATCGGTTATAGTGTCAATGATATAAATGTAAAAATGATATTTAATTCTATAAAAGATATTTTAGGAGAAAAAACTAAAAAAGCATATTTATTAAATATTGATACTCCAAGCACAGAAGAAAATAAAGAAATAATAGATAATTATTATAAAAATCAAAATATAATTCGCATACCTTATACTAAAATAAAAGATGAAATAGAAGATTTTTTGAAAAAAAACGATAATATAAGACAAAATATAGAAGAAAATATAAAATCATTAAAAGAAATAGGTCGTGATACATATAAATCTTTGTTTTTTCTAACATATGATGAATTATATGAAATAAAAGAAGTCGTAGATTATTATTATCAAAAATTAAAAATACTTAAAAAATTAAATAGTTACACTAATAAAGATATTCTTGATTTATTGAACGAAGATTATGATATAAAGAATCGTAATAGATATTATAATATTGATATCTCAAATGTGTTAATAAGTAATAATGTAAAATTTAAAATTTTAATTGATGCAATTCGTGATAATCTAATATATTTATTACCAGAAAAATTATTTTTAGAATATCTTAAAAAGGATAAAAAATTATGTGAAAAATATGACATTTCTGATGAAATGACAAATGAAAATAGAAAGTTAAAAATAGAAAATTTTAAAAAAGACAATCAAACTACTAAAAAAACTCGTATTGTAAAAAAATTAAAAATTATTTTAAGCATTTTAACAAAGAATAATTTTTTAATGCTTAAATATCAATCTAGTTACCGAGAAACTTTGTATACAAAATATGATGATAATATTGAATTACCGACTTATATTTTTTACCCAACAACAGAAGTTAATTTATATGAGTTTTCAAAATTTTTTAAACCTAAAAAAGAAGAAATAGAGAAATTTTTTCAAAAAATTTACAATTTTGATTACATAGGACTAAAACAATTAGTGGAAGATGAATCATATAATCCTAGTAAAACAAAACCAATTAATGTTTTTTATAAAGCTTACTATTTTTATAGACTGTGTAAATATGAAAAAGCTAAAGAAGAATTAAATAAAATTCATGATTCTTATAAAAAAAACCCTTTAATTAATGCAATATTTGAAAATAATAGAGGTTCTATTTTACGGCTACAGCTAGATAAGGATTTACAAAACCCACCACCTAGACCGATATCTTATGAAACATTTTATTCTAATCACAAAGTTAAAAATGAAATTGATTTAAAAGAAAAGGAATTTTATAAACAAAGAAGAAAAGTTTATAAAATAAATACAGATGAAACATTCCCATACATAGCATTTATTATGAATAATTATAAACTTAATGCTTTTAAAGAATGTTTTTATAACATAAATAAACATAAATGGGTTCATTTTAATAGTATATCATTGCCAGAAGAATTTTTTTCATATTGGTACAATGCTTTATTTTTTTGTTTTTGCTCTATTATAGAAAATTTTTTGTTTTTAAATCTTTTTTATCCCAAAAATCTTAAACAGATAGAAGGTACTTTTAAATCTGATATTTTAGAGTTAATTGATATTGTATTTATGTATAAGTTTAATGGATATTATTATCGTATTAATGGATATGATCATCATAATGAAGAATTAGCAAAAGAGTTTATATATATTGAATTTTATATAATGATTGAATATTTAAACAATGAAGAATTAATAAAATTCATTGATAAATATAAAAAAATATATGATTTTAAAAATCTTAAATGTAATGAAGAAGATAAAAATAGATTAATTGAAAGTTTTGAAAATATTATCAATTGTATAATAAATAAATTAGAAGAAGATAATTTTACAGAAAAAATAATAGATAAAATGAATAATTTTATGATTCTTTTCTCTAATATTTCCCTTTCAAAAGAAGAAAAAAATAAGATATTTAATAAGTTTTTTGATTTGTATAAAAATTATGAATTATCTTTATCTATATTTTATAAACACTATTTAAGTAAATATATTGATTGTATAGATTTTAATATTTTAGACGAATTTTTAAATTCAATAGCTAAGCATTCTTATTATTTTAATTTTAAAGATAAAAAATTTTGTTTTGACGAAACTATTAACGATATTATTCAAGGTATTTTGAAATTTTTTAAGAATAAAGAGCATAATTTTACATTCAATAAGGATGTGGAAGAATTTTTTTATACTGATAAATGGGAAGAACAAACAAGAATTAAAGAAATAGATATAAGCAAAGCTAGAGAACTCATTAAAAATTATGATAAAAAAAACAAAATAATATATGTCATAGATAAAATCAATATAAATAGACGAAAATATATAGACATTTATATAGATGACTATATTAAGAAATACTATAAATTAATATTAACATATAAAAAATTTTTTAAATCAACATTTAGTTTGTTTAATAATTTTTCAGTAGAATTTCAGGAGAAAACAAAAAATAATCTTAATCTTTTTTGTGAAAAATTTTCTGTTTATGATTTATATTTTGATGCACTGAAATTAGATATATTAAAACCTAACGAAAAAATAGAATATGAAATTATAAAAATTTTAAAAGTATATCTACGAATAGAAAAAAAGAGATTCATTTATTTAAAAAAGATAAATAAAATCCTTATAGTGAAGTTATTATTCTTATTTATCTTTGCTTCCTATGATGATACAAGAAATTTACAGAACTTTTTAGATTTACTATTGGTATTTATTAAACTAGATAAATTTACATCATCAAAAAATAAAAATGAGATTATAAAACTTGTTTCTGATTTATATCCTAAATTGTTTCCCTATAATAATTATTATGAAATAAATTTAATTAACTTTTTAAAAGATATGGAAAATTTTGATTATGCAAAAAATGAAGAATTTTGTGTTAAGCTTTTATATTATTTAGATACATTATCTACTAACTATATCTTAGAATTTAAAAGAATAATACAAAAAAACGAAGAAATAAAAAATATTATCCAAAATACTTTTTCAAAAATTATTTATGGTGATATAGGTATGATAGATGAATGGGTTAGTACATCTATAGCTCAAGGCGAAACAGATAAAAATAAAATTATTATTAAAGTTTTTGAAAATTATCGAAAACTATTCAATTAAAACATATCAATATAATTTTTGATTTTCTCTTAGTTATTTAAAAATATATTTTCAAAAACATTTTAGAATAGAAACAAATAGCTTTTATTTGTATTAAAATTATAAATATTAAATTTTTTCTAGTTTAATATAATAATTGTTATATTAAAATTTATATTAAGTAAGTTTTTCATAATATTTTGGAGTAAACATTGAAAGAAGAAAATATAAATAAACAAAAATTAGAATCAAACATGCTAGATATAAATGTAGATTCTCTTTGGTTAATTTCTAGTAGAGATAAAACAGGAAAGCATAAAAATATTTATCATGGGAATTTTATTCCACAGATTCCTAATCAACTTATTCGTAGATATACCGATGAAAATGATTTAGTTTTAGAACCATTTGCAGGCTCTGGAACGACTTTATTTGAATGTGAAAAGCTTAATAGGAAATATATAGGCTTTGATATTAATCCTAATATGATTAATTATATTTATGAAAGTATGGGGCTAGATTTTAATAAAAGTAATTTTTATTTGAAAGAAGAGGATTCTCTTTCTGGAGAAAAAATTGATAAAAGTTTAGAAGAAGCTTTTAAAAAGTTTAATAATTTTAGTAAAAAAGTAGATTTTATTTTAATGCATCCTCCATATATGGATATAATAAAATTTACTGATAATAAAAACGATTTATCTAATGAAGAAGATTTAGAAAAGTTTTTAGATAAATTTAAAATTATCTGTGAGATTTTTTTAAAATTTTTAAAAAAAGATAAATATTTTGCTATTGTTATTGGTGATATTTATAAAAAATCAGAGGTTATTCCACTTTCTTTTTATGTGATGGAATTGATAAAGAAAAATTTTAATTGTTTGATGAAAGGAATAATTATAAAAAATATAGAAGGAAATAAAGGAAAGCTGGGATCTGGTGGACTCTGGAGATATAGAGCTATGAAAGGCGGTTTTTATATTTTTAAACATGAATATATTTTTGTATTTAAAATGAAATAAATTTTTATAAAAATTTTAAAATATTTAATATGAAAAATAAAAAATTTACAAAAACAGAACTTTTTTTAGAACTTGCTGAACCTAATAAATTAGGAAAAAATAGATGGGTCTGGTCTCGTGAATTTATAGGAAAATATCAGAGTTTACAATTAGGTAATGGTGGAAACAGGTAGCAGAAAAAGTTCTATTCTCGCCAAAAAATATATAATAGAATTTGATAAAAATATAACTTCTGGAAACTCTATTGATAGAATTAGATTAAATGGTTTTAATAAAAATTTTAATTTTAAAAATACTATTAGGCAGGATATAAAAGATTTTTATAAAAATAAAAATTGTGTGATGTTAGGTATTAATGGAAAAAGTGAAAATACATATATTGAAATAGACCATAAAGATGGCAGAAAGAGTGATAAAAATGTCTCAAATATTTCTAGTCAAAGAATAGAAGATTTTCAACCTTTATGTAAGGCAGCAAATGATATAAAAAGGCAAATCTGCAAAAAATGTAAAGAAACTGGCAAGAGGTGGGATGCAAAGAATATTTTAGGAAATCCTTTTTCATTCTATGAAGGAAACGAAAATTATGATGAAAAGTTAGGATGCATAGGTTGCTATCAGTATGACCCAGTAAAATATAGACATGTAAAGTATAAAAAAAATTATAGAAATTTTTGCCAAAAAACTTATAAAAAAGTTCACAAAAAATAATTTCTAGAATTTCTAGAAAAGTTTTAACATTCCCTAAATTTTTAATAAATAAAAATATTTAAGATTTTTAAAAAATAAAAAAATTTAAAATTAAGTAATAAAAATTTTATATTTCTACAAAAGTTTTCTTCAAATTATAAAAAATCTATAATTTTTTCCAATTTCATTTTTCTAGAACCTTTGATAAAAACAATGTCATTCTTTTCAAAAATATAATTTTTTTCTAAAAAAATAATAAATTCATCTACATTTTCAAACTTTAAAATATTATTTTTTATAAATTCATCTAAAAAAGAATTGCTTTTTTTATAAAATTCATTAAGTTTTGTAAAATTTTTTAAATTACTATCATTTAAATAACCTTTTAAGGCTAAAAAAGTATATTTCGTTTTTTCTCCTATCAAAATAACTTTTTTAAAGTTTATATCTAAAATTTTTTTAGCTAAATTTTTATGAAAAAAATCTTCTTCCTTTCCCAATTCTAACATATCTCCCAGAATAACTATTTTATTATTTTCATTAGGATCTATTTTTGATAAAATTTTTAGACTATTTTCCATAGAAATAGGATTCGCATTATAAGCATCATTTATATAAAAAATATTATTTTTTTTATTTATAAAAAAACGCATTCCTTTTTTTTCAAGAAACTCGTCATCATGAGTATTTGAAAATTTTGAAATAATATTTTTAAATTTTTTGCTAAAAACATTTATATTAAATCTTTTAGCTATTGAGATTACTGCAAGAAGTGAAGAAAGTCCTGCATTTTCTAAAATTTTAGTCGTAAAAATAGAATTTCCTCGTTTAGAAAATACAGATATTTTTTGTTCTAAAAAGTTTTTTGTATAAAAATTATCATAATCTAATTTCCCTATTTTCCCAAAAAAACAAATTTTAGTTTTCAACAAAAATTTTAGATAATTATAGTTATATTTTTTATAAAACCTGAGATTTTTCTTATTTTCTATTAAACTTTGAATATTACCAAATAATGATAATTTTATTTTATTCTTTTCTAGAAAAGATATATTTTTTTTTAATTTTTCAAACAAAAAATTTTCTTTTTCATGAAAATCAGAAATATTAAGGCATAAAACTCCATTTTTTTTAATATGTTTTACTAACTCCCACTTTGCATCACAAACCCCTTGTAAATCTTTTAAATATTCTAAATGCGATGGTCCAATATTTAAAATAACTCCAACATCAGGATTTATAATATTTGCTAAAATATCCATCTCGTTTTTATTACTAATTCCAACTTCAAAAATGCAAATTTTTTCCTCGCCAGTCAATTTAAAAATATTTAATGGAACACCCAATGAATTATTTAAATTTTTTTCGCTAGCAAAAACTTTTTCCTCTCCATAAATATTTTTAAGTGCGAAGGAAAGAAAATTTTTTGTTGTTGTTTTCCCAGTGCTACCAGTTATTATTATTTTATGAAAAATGTTATTTTTTTTAATTGATTCTTGTTCTGCTAAATTTAAAAAAGCCCTTGCCAAAAATAAAAAAGTTTTTTCTGGATCATTTGATACTATTACATTTTCTAAATTTTCTATTTTCTTTAAAATTTCATCATTTTTAAAAATTTTTGATCTATTTTCCCAATTTTCTTTTTCTACTAAAAAATATTTTGCACCATTTTCCTTTGCATCTAATAAAAAATTTAGTCCGTTAACATTTTTTCCTTTTATTGCAAAAAATAAAGAATTTTCATTTTTTCCCTTAGAATTAATCGTTGCAGATGAAATAAACAGATTTTTATTTTCATTGATTATCGAAAATGTAAAATTTTTGCTGAAATTTTTTAATTGATTTAAAGTGAGAAAAATATTTTCAAAGGTCAACTTTAACATTTTTAAAAATCCTTTTTAATCTGCGATATTTTGTTTAATTTTTTGATTTATTATACCAAAAAGTTTCTGCTAAATTTTGATAACTTTTAATATTAAAATATTTTACAATTTATTTACTAATTCTTTAAAATATTTTCCTCTTTCTTCAAAATTTTTAAACTGGTCAAAGCTCGCACATCCTGGAGAAAAAAGCACGATATCCCCAAAGTTAACCAATTTTAATAAATCACCATTTATAATTTCATCCAAGTTATTTTTTATAATTATTTCAGTGCTTCCATCTAATTCATTAAACAATCTAGTTTTTGCTTCCCCAAACAAAAACAAATATTTGACTTTTTCATTGATTAATTTTTTCATCTTTTCAAATGAAAACCCTTTATGTTGCCCACCCAAAATTAAAATTATATTTTTTTCGCCACTTTCAAAAGCCTTTAGAGCCACCTCAGTAGAATCGTAATTAGTCGATTTTGAATCATTATAAAACTTTATATTTTTGATTTCATTTACAAATTCTATCCTGTGCTCTATCCCTAAAAAATTCTCTAAAAAATTTTCTAAAAGTTTAAAATTGTCTTTTTTTACAATATCTTCTAAAGCCAAAATAGAAATTATTATATTTTGGATATTATGTTTCCCCAAAATTTTTAAATGTTTTACATCAAATTCCCACAAATATTTTTTAAAAATAATTTTTTTCAAATTTTCGTCATAAAAAATATCAGCATTTTTGTCAAAAAGTGAAAATGTTTTAACTTGAATTAAATTTTGTAAAAATTTTTGATGTGCAAAATTTTTTATAAAATCGTCATCTAAATTTATTAAAGCAATATCATTTTTATCTTGATTATGAAAAATATTAAATTTTACTTTCGCATAATTTTCAATCTTTCCATATCTATATAAATGATCTGGAGTGATATTGGTGATAGCTGAAATTTTTGCATGAAAATTTTTTATAAATTCCAATTGATAGCTACTCACCTCTATAATAACAAAATCGTCTTTTTTTACATTTTTTACAATTTTTGTTATAGGCACTCCGACATTGCCACAAAGATGCGAAGGCTTTTTGTATGCTTTTAATATTTCATTAATAATATTTACTGTCGTAGTTTTTCCATTTGTTCCTGTTATTGCTATAATATTTTTTGAATCAATATGTCTAAAACCTAATTCTAATTCTGAAATTATTTCAAGATTTTTATCTTTAATTTTTTGAAAAATCTGTAGATTTTTATTTATCCCAGGACTAGCCACAACTATATCAGAATCTAAAATTTTGTCAGAATGTTCTCCTATTTCAAAATCATAAATTAGCCCATTTTTTTTATAATTTTCTAGTTTTCCTAAAATATTTTTATTCGTATCGCTTACAAAAATATTTTTTATATTTAATTGATTTAATAATTCTAAGCTCGCTTCTCCACTTTTTCCGAAACCCAAAATTGTATATTTTTTATTTAAAAAATTATTGTCTAAAAAATTAAGATTATAACTTTTCAAAATTCAAATTCTCCTCTAATTTTTAAAAAATTTATAGAATTTTAACACATTTTTATACTTTATAAAAGTAATATAATTAAAAAACTTGACAACACATACAAAAAAAATAAAATTAGCAATCAACCGGTTAGATTGCTAATTTTTAATTAAAAATTTAATATTGTTTCATAAGGGGGATAAAATGAACGGAAGATTATTAAATGATAATGTCTTAGTTTCTATAGAAGAAGCAAAAGAAACTAAGATAGGGAGTATTATTATTCCTGATACTGCAAAGGAAAAGCCTCAAGAAGGGAAAGTTGTTTTAGTAGGGCCTGGAAAAACCACAAACGATGGAAAAGTTTTGCCAATGAATGTAAAGGTTGGAGATACAGTTTTATTTGAAAAATATGCTGGAAGAGAAATAAAAATTGACAATGAAAAATATGTAATAATTGGGCAAGACAATATTTTATTAGTTAAGTAATTTTAGGGAGGAAATTTATGAGTAAAGAAATTAAATACACAGATGATGTTAGAAAATCTATTAAGGCTGGAGTTGATACTTTAGCTAATGCTGTAAAAGTGACCCTTGGGCCAAAAGGTAGATATGTAGTTTTAGATAAAAAATATGGTTCTCCTGTCATTACAAATGATGGTGTAACTATTGCAAAAGACATAGAATTGGAAGATCCATTTGAAAATATGGGTGCGCAACTCGTAAAAGAAGTTGCATCAAAAACCAATGACATAGCAGGAGATGGAACAACTACAGCGACAGTTTTAACCCAAGCATTAGTTAGAGAAGGAATGAGAAATGTAACTGCTGGAGCTAATGCGGTTTACATAAAAAGTGGAATAGATAAAGCTGTAAATTTTGCAGTTGATTACATAAAAAGCAAAAGCAAACAGGTTAATACAAAGTCTGAAATTTCTCAAGTTGCTACTATTTCTGCCAATGATAAAGAAATAGGAGATTTGATAGCTGATGCGATGGATAAGGTAGGAAAAGAAGGTGTTATCACAGTAGAAGAAGGGAAAACTCAGGAAACAACTTTGGAAGTTGTAGAAGGGATGCAGTTCGATAGAGGCTATTTGTCCCCATACTTTGTTACAGATTCTGAAAGAATGGTTACAGAATTTGACAATGCTTATGTAATTATTACAGATAAAAAGATTTCTACAATGCAAGAAATTCTTCCAGTATTAGAAAAAGTTGCTCAAACTGGTAAATCTTTCATCATAATAGCAGAGGATATAGAAGGTGAAGCACTAGCTACATTAGTTGTAAATAAGTTAAGAGGATCTTTAAAGGTTTGTGCTGTCAAAGCTCCTGGTTTTGGCGACAGAAGAAAAGAAATGCTTCAAGATATCGCTATTTTGACAGGTGGGACTGTGATATCAGAAGAAGTTGGAATAAAGTTTGATAGTGTGACCCTAGAAATGTTAGGAGAAGCTAAAAAAATCGTAGTGAATAAAGAAAATACGACTATTGTCGATGGAAATGGTTCAAAACAAGACATTGAACAAAGAATAGGTCAAATTAGAAAACAAATTGAAATTTCCACATCAGAATATGACAAAGAAAAATTACAAGAAAGACTAGCAAAACTTTCTGGTGGAGTTGCTGTAATAAAGGTTGGAGCTGCTACAGAAACAGAAATGAAAACCAAAAAATTTAAAGTAGAAGATGCTCTTCATGCAACCAGAGCTGGAGTCTTAGAAGGAATAGTTGCAGGTGGTGGAGCTGTTTTACTTCGTGCTAGTTTAGAAATGAAAAATATAAAAGCAGCAAATGAAGATGAAAAAATTGGAATAAAAATTGTAAAGGATGCTCTGGAAGAGCCTATTAGACAAATCGCAGAAAATGCTGGACTAGAAGGATCAGTTGTAGTTAATAAAATGAAAGAAAGCCCAGATAATATCGGCTTAAATGCTGAAACCGGCGAATATGTTGATTTAATAGCTAATGGAATAGTAGATCCTGCTAAAGTTACAAAATCTGCTTTAAAAAATGCTGCCTCTATCGCAGGACTTCTCCTAGTAACAGATTGTATGGTTGCTGATAAAAAAGAAGAAGAAAAAGCTCCTATGATGCCAAATCCTGGAATGGGCGGTATGGGAGGAATGTATTAATAATATTTTAAATTATTAATAATATTTTTGTTTCAAAAATTTCAAAAACCTGCTAGTTTTTTCTAGCAGGTTTTTTTATTAAAAAATAAGTTTAATTTTCTATGAAAATTTTTATTTTTAGAATATTAAATCTTAAGATTATCAAATTTCTTTAATTTCAAATAAAAAATTTTTTATCATTATTTAAAAATTTTTAGATTTTTTATTTTGGTAGATTTCGAAAAGTTTGGCATACTTGACTATAGGATACATACTTGAAAAAAAATGATAAAAAATTCCATAAAATCCATCTAAAATTCCTCTTTTTATTATCAGTTTATTAAAAAGCCTAAAATTAAAAGAAAAAAGCTTTAAAATATTAATTTTTTTGCCTGAATTATACATTTTTTCTGCATCCAAAGTAGTATAAAGGTTAAATCTCTCAAAATAATCAAAAATAGAATGATAGCTATAATGAAACATGCTATTTTTTAGATAACCTTTTTTACCATTTAAAATCAATTTTTCGTGGACATCAGAATTATTAAAAAGTCCTGCTCCATTTTTGAAAAGACGAAGCTGATAATCTGGATATGTCCCTCCATAGTGCAGTGCTTTATTGCAAAAAAACAAAGTTCTAGGCACATAATAACCAAAAATATCAGATTCTTTATTTATAACAATTTCTATTTCTTTTATCAATTCATCTGTCAACACTTCATCAGCATCCAGACTAAGAATCCATTTCGATTTTGCCAAATTTATACCAAAATTTTTAGTTTTTCCATAACCTTGCCACAAAACTTCTTTAAAAATAATATTTGCTTTTATATTATTTACTATTTCTTTAGTTTTATCAGTGCTAAAACTGTCTATTATAATGATTTCATTTGCGATATTTTTTATTTTTTCAAGACATTTAACAATATTTTTCTCTTCATTTTTTGTAATTATTACGACAGACAAATCTAACTTTGTACACATAATTCCCTTATAATCAATAAAAATTCTATCAAAATTTAAATTTAAAATATTCACAAAACAAATTTTTAAACAAAAACCACTAATTCAAAAATTTATTAAAATATTTTTTTAATCTTTTTTATCAAAATTTATTTTTTCTTTTATTTGTATTCCTAAATCTCTTAGTTGAACTTTGCTAACGACATTTGGAGCATCTGTCAAAAGGCAACTAGCTTTTTGGGTTTTTGGAAAAGCTATAACATCTCTAATAGAATCTAACTCCATACAGAGCATAATTAATCTATCTAAGCCCAAAGCTATCCCAGCATGAGGCGGAGCACCATAAGACAAAGCCTCTAATAAAAATCCAAATTTTTCTTCTGCTTCTTCATCTTTAATATTCAAAAGTTTAAAAACTTTTTTTTGAATATTTAAGTCGTGGATTCTAATGCTTCCTCCACCTAGTTCTACTCCGTTCATTATTATGTCATAGCTTCTAGATTTTATTTTTAATTTTTCTTCGATAGACAAATTTTCTAAATTATCAAAATTTTCCAAACTAGGCATAGTAAAAGGATGATGCTTTGAAACCAGACGATTTTCTTCTTCACTATATTCAAACATAGGAAAATCATAAACCCATAAAAAATCAAAACTATTTGGTGGAATTAATTTTAATTTTTTTGCCAAATTTCCCCTTATTGTTCCCAAAATTTTTTGTGCCAATTCTTCTTTATCGCTGACTATTAGAATTAAATCTCCATCTTCTGCTTTAAAAAGCTTTAAAAGTGCATCTATTTCTTCTTTTTTAGCAAATTTTGTTAAAGGCGACTCAAAATTCCCATTTATATATTTTCCATATAATAGACCTTTTGCTCCCAAAATTTTTGCTTCTTCTATCAAAGAATCTAATTCTTTTCTAGAAAACGAAGAGCCTTTATCGACTTTTATACCTAAAATTTTCCCTTTATTTTCTAAAATTTGCCTAAAAACTTTAAATTCTGTATTCAAAAAAATATTAGTAGCATCAGAAATTTCCATCCCAAATCTCGTATCTGGCTTATCTGAGCCAAATCTAGACATTGCTTCATCATATGTAAGCCTTTTTATAGGCAGATTAATATTTATACCAAAAATTGAAAAGGTTTTTGCTAACATTCTTTCTATAATATCAAAAATATCTTCTTCTATTGCAAAAGATAATTCCATATCTAGCTGCGTAAATTCTGGTTGCCTGTCAGCTCTCAGATCTTCATCACGAAAACATTTAGCTATCTGATAATACCTGTCAAATCCTGATATCATTAAAAGTTGTTTAAAAAGTTGCGGAGATTGCGGAAGAGCATAAAACATACCATTTTGAACTCTACTAGGAACCAAATAATCTCTCGCTCCTTCTGGTGTAGATTTGGTCAAAATTGGAGTTTCTACATATAAAAATCTCTCATTTGACAAAAATTTATTCACTTCTTCTATAAATAAACTTCTTTTTATAAAAATTTCTTGCATTT
This sequence comes from uncultured Elusimicrobia bacterium, assembly GCA_900321865.1. Classification (GTDB taxonomy): domain Bacteria; phylum RUG730; class RUG730; order RUG730; family RUG730; genus RUG730. Next base: position 19,660 of record ONXP01000003.1, on the reverse strand, counting down.
TAGGATTTCTTAAATCTAAAAATCTATATTTTAGCCTAGTATCCTCAGCAACATTTTGAGAATTTTCAATGTCAAAAACAGGAGGCTTTGAAGTGTTTAAAACTTCAAGATTTTTTAAAACGATTTCTATTTTTCCTGTTTTCATTTTTGGATTTATAGATTCTTCTGATCTTTTTACTACTTTTCCACTAATTTTTAATACAAATTCCGGTTTAACATTGTGTTTAATTAAATCTTCTATAAAATTTAATTTATCTTTTTCTATTTCTTCTATTCGAAAAACAACTTGCACTATGCCAGTTATGTCTCTCATATCAAAAAAGACAACTCCGCCATGATCACGTCTAGAATTTACCCAGCCAGAAATTATAATATTCTCCCCAATATTTTTTTCAGTAATCTCTCCACAATAATTGGTTCTATACATAAAAATGTCTCCTAATTATTCAATATTCATTGATTGTTCTTTCATTCTATCTATTAAAATTTTTGATTCTATAACTAAATCTTTTCCCTTTATGTCTAAAATTTTATCTCCCAAGGTATTAAATTCCCTGGTAAGTTCCTGCAATAAAAACCCCATTCTTTTTCCTATATTTTTATCTTTTAAAATTTCAAAAAATTTTTCTAAATGTGCTTTTATTCTAACTATTTCTTCTTCGTAATCTCCCTTTAATATTAAAAAATTTATTTCTTTTTCCAGCGATTTTTTTTCTATTTCATCCATTTCTAATAAAAAATTTTTATATTTATTCTTTATTTTTTCACGTAAATCTAAAAAATATTTATCTTTCATTTTAAAAAGTTCTTCTGCATTTTCTGACAACGAAGTTAAATATTTTACAAATTCTGTTTCTAATTTTTTTCCTTCTTTATGTCTATCTTTTTTTAGACCTTTTATAGCTTTTTTAAAAAGTTTAATTAAATCTTTTTCAAAAATATTTTCTTTATTTCCAGCAATTTCTTTATTTTTAAAATTATTTGAATAAATATTTAAAAGACTAGAAATAGATAAATCGTTTTTTATATTTATAATTTTTGCAACACTGTCTATTTTATTCTTAATTTCTAAAATTTTATTTTCGTCAAAAAATAATTTTTCATCATCTGAGAAAATTTCTTTTAAAAAAATCTGGATATAAATTTTCCCTCTAAAAATTTCTTTTTGTAAAATAGTTTTTAATTTATCAAGCAAGATAAAGTCTTTTATCCCGTCAATTTTATATTCCAAAGTTTTACTATTAATGCTAGAAAGTTTTATATCAAACAAAACATTTTCTTTCTCACTAACGATTTGAAAAAAACCTGTCATACTGTCCATAAAAATTATTTCCCTAAAATTTCTTTTAACAAAACTTTGGTTAAAGTTTTTCTAGATAAATGAAAATTTTTTTTCATAGATACAATTCTTTTTATTTCTACAAAAAATTTTATCAAATTGAAATTTACTTTTTTAAATAAAAGAGATAAAAATTCCTTTTTAAATATTCCTAAATTCCCGCTTATTATACTGAATATTTTTTTAGAAATCTCTAAATCGTTTAGCGTTTCTGGAAATTTAAACGATAAATCATCGCTTATGCTTCGAAAAACTTTTATATTTTTAAGGTTTATAAAATCTTGCAATTCTTTTATCCAAAAAAATGTTTCCATATCTACAATATCGACAAGATTTGAGATCTTTTTTTTATCATCAAACTTCATAATTTTATCAGAAGTAAGTAAAGTAATTTTTTTATTTTTATCTAACACAAAAACATCTTTCCCAAATTTAACCTTGCCAACTTCTAAAACAGTTCCAACCTTATAATTTTCATTACAAGCTCCTGACAGTCCTACTAAATATCCAAAATTGATATCAAATGTAGCTTCATTGTCATTTAAATTATTTTCTAAAAAATTAAATATCGTTTTTAAATTTAAAAAATGTTCGCTAACTCCAGAAAAAATCATAATTATTTGAATAAATTTCTTATCATTTTTAAAAATATATAAACTTCTCTTTAGATCGTGAGACAAAAAATCAATATTGATTTTTATAAAATTATATTTTAAAAGATTCTTACAAAATATTTCCAATTCAAATTTCATAGCTGTAATTAAAATAATATTTTTATATTTTTTCATATATCTCTCTCTAAAGTATATATTACTTCCCCTTCTTTTTTCATTAAAAGGGCTTCTCTTGCTATTTTTTCTAAATAAGATTTATTATGTTTTAGTTGAAAAATTTCATTATTTAAATCATTTATTTCGTTTTTTAATTCATTAATTTTTTCTGTCAGGTTTATTTTATAATTAATCATTTTTTTAGTCTCGATTAATAGAATAAAAGTAAAAAATAAAAATACTAAAAAGAACTCTACTAATAAAAAAAAATCTTTTTCAGTCTTCATAAATACATTTTATAATTTTTTATTGAATAATTAAAATATTATTATATATTTTATTTTATGCATTAAATTTTTATATTTTGGAGGGATTTGTGGCCAAAAGAGTTCCTCATATTGGAAATTATACAGCTATTTTTATATCTTTTGTTATTTTTAATTTTTTTAATTTAATTTTATATGTATTTCTTTTCAATAGATATCTTTTTTCGTTCTTTTTTGTATTACATATAGCATATTGGTATTTACACATTCGTATAGGGAAACATATTATGAATGTTTTTGTCTCAAAAAGACCAAATATTCAAACATTAAAAAAGATGAATGAAGAAAGAATTGTAACATCTATATTTTTTATATTATGGGTTTTATCTGGTTATGTTTTTAGGAAATCAGGAAGTGATATGTCTCTTAGACCTATGATATATTATTTTATGATAATGTTTTTTTCTAACTTAGTAGTTTTGAATATTTACAAAAATAAATACAAAAAAATATTCAAAAAAGCTAAATCTGATGTAAAAAAATTAAGTAATAATTAAACTTTTCTCACTAAAAAGCTATGATTGGTGCCTTGCAAAGATTGCAATGATACCAAAATGTTTTTTAAATTTTCATTTTGAATCAAATAAATAGCCATCATTATATCTATAAGTGGCGATGATGTTTCCAAAAGTCCAGTGTATTTTGTAGAAGTAAAAGCTTTTTCATTTTTCATAAAAAAGCTTTTAGTTATATGACAATCTACATCTTTTAGTTTTATATTTGCCTTTTCTAAAGTAATATTTATGCAATCATTAAATGTCTTTTTTGCTAAATTTTCGTCTAAAAAATAAAAACTATTCGTGCTAAAACCTTTTATCTCAGCTAACAAATTTTCACTTTTTTCTTTCGATATAAGTATTCCAGCTGCACCCTCTGATGCTAATTCTCCATCATAATATTTTTCGTGTATTGATCTATTATAATATTCACTTTTTGAATCAACAGAAAAAATTAGACTTTTACCTAAAAAATTTTTTTCCAAAGCATATATTCCATAATCTAAAGCAGAAAGCGAAGCTCCATATGCCCCAAAAAATGTATTCCCAAATCCTTTTATTCCAAAAATATTCGATATATGCCCTAAGGTAGCATTAAATGTCGAATTTTGAAATTTTATTGCAGAAGAATATTTTTTTTCTGTTTTTAATGCTTCCAAATAAAAATCTTCTATAAAACTACATATATTTTGATAATTAGCAAAAAATAAACCAATATTCCTATCAATATTTGTATTTTTTATCAAATCTTTTATCAATTTTATACTAAACTTTACATAATCAGGATTTTTAGCATATTTTCGCATACTTATATCTTCTTTTATAAATACATTCTTCAAAAAATTATCATATGTAATATATTTTTTTTCTGTTCCTAAAAATTTTTTTTGAGAAATAGCATCAAAAAATTCCATAAAATTAGAAAATAAAGGTGTATGCATAGAAATATCATTAATAAAAATTTTATTTTCTTCAGTTTTTATACAAATATTTTGATTAAATTTTTCTTCTTTATACTTTGAAATAACTATAGAAATATCATTTCCACCAAATGCAGAAGAATTTGATAAAAAATTATCGTAATCTCTATGCACTAATTCATTTAGTGCAATATTTTTATCGTCTAGACTAGAATTATTTTCTGAGAAATGAAGAATAGGAGGAATTATCCCAAAATTCATACAATCTATCATAATAATATTTTGCATTAAACCAGATGCCCCTAAGGTATGCCCTAAATAAGGCTTTATAGAAGTCACTAAAATATCTTTAAAATTTTCGTCTAAAAATGACTTTTTTATAGCTTTGCTTTCAGAAATATTATTAAGCTCTGTTCCTGTGCCATGAGCACAAATAACCTTTATATCTTTTTTATCTAAAGAAGATTTTTTAATAGCTTCATCCATACAAAGTGATAATGTTTTTCCATCTATATCAGGCGAAACTATATTTTTATTACCATTTAGATAACTTGCACTTTCTTTTATTTCTGCAAAAATTTTTAAATTATTTTTTTTGGCTAGGCTTTCAGTAGTTAAAATCATCCAGCCAGCTCCATCTCCTAAATTTAATCCAAAATTTGGACTAAAACTAGAGGCTTTTTCCTGTGATATGCTTTTAAAACTATCAAACCCTAACAATGTAATTTCAGTTAAAGTATCACTTCCGCCAACAAATGCTAGGTCTATATCAGAATTTTTTATTTTATCCTTTGCAAAAGCTAATGCCATATTAGAAGAACTGCAAGCATTAGAAAACAGATATTTAGGCCCAGAAATATCTATTTTCTGATTATCCCTATAATAATCTATAACGACATCTGCTCCATTAAATGATGTGATTGAATTATAAGTATATTCGTGCGGAGAATCAAAATCTTGATAAATTTTTTCAAAAGATAAAAGATTCCCATTGCATGAGCCAAAAAATATCCCAACTTTTTCCAAATTAAAATTTTTTATGTCAAGTTTTGAATTTTCTATAGCTTCATTTAAAGAAATTTTTGACAATAAATAATTTTTATCAAATTTAGAAAATTTAGAATCGGTAGTAAAATTTTTAGAATCAACTTCAGCTGCATACCTAGAGCCAATACTTTTTATATCAACTCCAAAAAATTCGTCTTTTTTCTTTAGTCCATCTTGTAAAGATTTAATATTTTCTATGGTTTCTTCTCTATTTTTCCCTATGGCAGAAATTATTCCCATCCCTATTACTACTACTTTTTCTGTCATATTAAAAACCCGCCATCTACCAAAATCGTCTTTCCGTTTATATAATTAGACTTATTAGAAGCCAAAAACATAATTACATCTTTTATTTCACTTGCTGTTCCCAACTTTTTCATTGAAACAAAGTTTATAATTTCACCTACTTTAGCCTTATCTAAATCTTTAGAAAATTCTGTCTTAGTTAAGCCTGGTGCCACAGAATTGACATGGATAAAATGCTTTATATATTTATTTGCAAAATATCTAGTCATACCAATAATTGCGCCCTTGGAAACTGAATAATTTACCTGCCCCGCTTTTCCATAAACTCCTGAAATAGATGAAATATTTATAATTTTAGGATCTTGTCCTTTTATCAATAAATCTTTAGCAAGCATCGTAAAAATATATGTTCCTTTTATGTTTACATCTAAAACCTTTTTCCATTCATCCAATTTCATTTCCAAAAGTAAATTATCTCTATTAATTCCGGCATTATTTATTAAAATATCCAGTTTTTTAAATTTTTTATTTATTTCATCAAAAACAAATTTTGCGAAATTAACATCAGAAACATCTCCCTTGTAAAAAAAAACATTATTTATAAACTTAGAAAATTTGCTTTTAATTTCGTCTAAAAATAAATTTTTTGCTTCTTCATCTTTTGAATATACTATAAAAACTTTCGCTTCATTTAATAAAAAAGTCTTTGCAGTTTCTTTCCCTATTCCTTTCGTTCCACCTGTAATTAAAACCACTTTTTGAAAAAAATCTTCGTATTCCATTAAAAATCCATCCCGTCCCCTACATTAATAATAGAACCCGACAACAGTTTAAAATTATTATGAAATAAAACATTTAAAAATGACAAAATATCTAGAATTTTTGTTGGAGTTTTTCTAAAAGCAAAAATATTCATTTTTTTTCTAAAATCCCTAATTTCCTGAAAATTCATAGTTTCAAATATAGATTCTAACCTCAAACAATAAGAATAAATATTAAATGTAGTTAGTTCCTTTGAAACTGTTTTTACAAATATTTCAATAGCACTGTCATGTATGGGCTTTATAGGAAGTTTTGAAGTGTTTAAATTTATAGAATGAAAAGTAAAAAAATAAAAAGCTCCTTTAAACGATCTTTCTATTAAATTTTTAGAGATAAATTGTAAAAATTGATATTTTTGAGTTAAATCAAAGATTATATTGTCTATATAACTAATATCATCTATATCGTATTCATTTAAAAATTTTAATCCAAACAAAAAAATATTTTCCTTATCAAAAAAATCGACTACATTTTCAATATTTTTTAAAATAGTTACATTTTTATCAAATTTTTCGCCAACATTTTCTAGTAAAAAAACTCTATTATCATTAGAAAAATATTTAATTATTTCTATTCCCAAAAAATTATTTGCATCTTGTAAAAAAAATAAATTCATTTTATTTTTTTTTAGGTAAATGAGCCATTATATAATCAGTGATATCCTTAGGAGACGTGAAATGTTTTTCTACTTCCTCTCTATCAATTTTGTCAATTTCTATCCCAAATTCCTTTTTTATCAGCATCAAAATTTCCAAAACATCTACAGAACTTAAATCCAAACTATTTTCACCAAAAAGCTTTACATCATCAGTCACATCAGCCAAAGTATAACCCAAATCTTCCAATTTTAGCCCTTCAAATATAATAGTTTTTTTCACTTTTTCTAAAATTTCTTCTCTATTCATTTTCTTTCCCTTTAAAATATAAAGTAACTTCCCCAAGACCTTTTATTTTATCGTCTACTAAAATTTTCCCTTTAACTGTATAAAAATTCTCTAACAAAGTTTCTTCAACTTTTACATCGATTTTTATCAAAGCCTCTGGAAAAATCGCATTTTTATATGAAAAATAGTTCACTTTTGATAACAAAGCATCGTAAAAAATATCTTTTTGCTCTTTCTTATACAAATTATAAGTCATAAAAAAAAGTGCTGTCTGACTAATCATCTCTATCATAATAACACCAGGTAAAATAGGATTATTTTCGAAATGCCCTTTTAAAATATTTTCATTTTTATTTAGATAAAAAATAGACAAAATTTTATTGTCTTCTATCTTTAAAATATCGTCCAAAAATAAAAAAGGATGCTTTTGTTTCAAAAGTTTATCTATTAAATATTTATAATTCAAGAGACTTCTCCTCTAAAACGGCAAATGATAAAACATTGTATCTATCACAAGCAAAAGAAACTTGTATTTTAGAATTAAATCTTTTTAAATTTTTAGCAAATATGATTTCTAATTTATCATAAAAATTCAAAATTTCAATATCCACAAAACTTATTGAAAAATAGTAATTTTTTAAAATCTTAATAATTGATTCTTTTAAAGAAAATAAAATAGCAAAACTTTTAGGTTTGTCAAATTGAATACAATATAAAATTTCATCATTTAAAAAAAAAGGTGACAAAAATAAAAAATCCTGCTGTTTTTCTAGAGATGATAAATAGTTAAAGTTGGAAATAGATTCTATATCTAGACCCACTATCATACTTTAAGGTTTCGAAAATTTTATAATTTCAATATCAGTGTAAGAAAATAATTTTTTAGACAAATCATCAGGATAATCTTCTAGATAAACTATTTTTTTTATGCCAACTTGGATTAACATTTTTGCACAGATAGAACACGGAAAATTAGTAGAATATAAAGTTGCTCCTTCTAAATTTTCACCCATTTTACTGGAAAATAAAATCGCATTCTGCTCAGCATGAAGTCCAGAACAAAGCTCATGATGAGTTCCTTTTACAATATTATTTTTTTCTCTAAGGCAACCACTATCCTTGCAATGTGGTAAACCTTTTACAGCTCCATTATATCCAGTTGATAAAATTATTTTATCTTTTACTAAAATCGCCCCTACTTGTCTTCTGAGACAAGTAGATCTTTTTGCAACTTCCAAAGTTATAGAAATAAAATATTCATCCCAGCTAGGTCTATGAAAACTTTCCATATTTTATACTGTCATTATTTCTTTTTTCTTTGTTTCTACTATTTCTACTATCTTTTTATTACATAAATCTATAATATTTTGAACTTCTTTTTCTGAATTAAAAAGCTCATCTTCTGTAATTTGTTTATCCTTTTCTAAGGCTTTTAATTCTTCATTGATATCACGCCTTAAATTTCTGATTTCTATTTTAAATTGCTCTTCTAATTTAGAGGCAAACTTTGACAATTCTTTTCTAGTTTCTTCCGTCATAATAGGCAAAATTAATCTGATCATTTTTCCATCGTTATTTGGAGTAATCCCAAGAGGAGACTTTAAAATAGCTTTTTCAATATTTGATAAAATAGATGTATCCCAAGGTTTTATTTCCATTACTCTAGGCTCTGGAATTGCTACATTAGCTAATTGGCTAATCTGCATAATACTGCCATAAGCTTCGACCTTTACCACATCTAACATAGAAGTTGTAAATATTCCTGTTCTAATATTAGAAAGCTCAGATTTTAATTTTGATAAAACTGTTTCTATTTTTGAATTTAAATTTTTTTTTATATCATTTATCATAAAAAACTCCGATTATTTTATTAAAGTCCCTACTTTATGTCCTAAGACCGCATTATAAATATTATCTTTTTTGCTCATATTAAAAATAATAATAGGAATTTTTTTCTCCATACATAAAGAAAATGCCGTCATATCCATAACTTTTAAATTTTTATCCAATGCATCTTTATATGTTAAATTTTCATACTTTATGGCATTTTTGTTTTTAAAAGGATCTTCGTTATAAACATAATCAACTTTTGTAGCTTTTAGTATTACATCTGCTTCTATTTCGCTCGCCCTTAAAACTGCAGCCGTGTCAGTAGTAAAATAAGGATTCCCTGTTCCACATGCAAATATAACCACTCTATGTTTTTCTAAATGCCTTATAGCTCTTCTTATTATAAAAGGCTCTGCTAATTTTTGCATTTCTATAGCACTCTGGACTCTGGTCACTATTCCATGCATTTCCAAAGCTTTTTGAAGTGCCATAGAATTAATCATAGTAGCCAGCATCCCCATATAATCAGACGTAACTTTGTCTATTTTATTGGTAAAAACTCCCCGCCAAATATTTCCTCCACCTATTACAATGGATATTTCAACAGAAAGTTCCAATAATTTTTTTATTTGTTCTGAAAGCAACTCTATAATGTCAGAATTTAAATCTATATTTTGCTTTCCTATTAAAGATTCTCCACTAATTTTTAACAGAATCCTTTTATACAAATTATTTTTCCCCTAATTTATATCTAACAAATCTTCTAATAACTAAATTTTCGCCTGTTTTCATTCTATATTCATTCAAAATGTCTTTCATTTTTTTGGAACCATCTTTTATTGAAACCTGCTCCAATAAACAAACTTCAGAATAATATTTTTCTAACTTTCCAGGAATAATTTTTTCAATAATATTTTTTGGTTTACCTTCTGCTTCTAATTGTTTTCTAGCAATTTCTGATTCTTCTTCCAATTTTTCCTTTGGAAGTTCTTCTTTATTTATACAAATTGGAGCTGTTGCAGCTATTTGCATAGCAAATTCTTTAACTAAATTTGAAAAATCTTCTGTTCTAGCAACAAAATCTGTTTCACAATTTACTTCTAACAAGACCCCTAATTTATTTCCATTGTGAATATATGCAAAAATTTGACCTTCTTTTGCTTCTTTATCCGCTCTTTTTAAAGATTTTGCTATTCCTTTCTCTCTCAAAATAACAATTGCTTTCTCTATATCGCCATTTGCCTCTTCTAAAGCTTTTTTACAATCTAACATTCCAACATTTGTTCTTTCTCTTAAAACTTGTACATCACTAGCTTTTATTGCCATAATATCAAAACCCCTTTTTATTCTAAACTTTTTTCTTCTTTTGGATTAGATTCTTGATTTTTTGTAACAGCATTTTCTGAATTTTCTATATTATTTTCACTTTCATTTTTTTCAGTATTACTATTTTCTGAATTTTGTGCTTCTTGTGAAACATTTTCGCCTTCTATAGAATTTACAGGATTTTCAGTTTCAAAATCATCCATAGTTCCTTTTGACATCAATTCTTTCCCTTCCATAACTGCATTGGAAATAACAGAAGCAAACAATTTTACCGCTCTAATAGCATCATCATTCCCAGGGATAATAACATCTATATCGCTAGGATCACAATTAGTATCAACGACTGCAACAACTGGAATACCTAATTTTTTAGCTTCATTTAATGCTGTTTTTTCTTGCTCAATATCTATAATAAAAAGCATATCAGGAAGACCTGGCATATCTTTTATTCCAGCTAAATTTTTGTTTAATTTTTCATAAGTTTTATTCAATCTAGCTACTTCTTTTTTAGTAAATTGAGAAAACTCTGGACTATTTTTTAAATCTTCTATCCCTTTTAATTTTTTTATGCTTTGGCTAACAGTGTCAAAGTTTGTTAAAAGTCCGCCAAGCCATCTATTATTTACATAAAACATTCCACATCTTTTTGCTTCTTCCAAAATAGGCATTTGTGCTTGCCTTTTCGTCCCTACAAAAAGTATATTTTTACCCTTAGAAACCTCATCTCTAACATATTCATATGCAATTTTTAGATATTTTACCGTTTTTTGCAAATCGATTATATGAATGTTATTTCTAACACCAAATATAAAAGGAGCCATTTTAGGGTTCCATTTCTTTTTTTGATGCCCAAAATGAACACCTGCTTCCAACAAATTTTTCATACTAATATTAGACACTTTAAGTCCTCCTAAATTTGTTTAAGGATAAAGCCTAAGCTTCTCTATCCCAAAAAGATTTTTATCTTTTGATTTTGAATTATTTTATTTATCTAATAAACTAACTACTCCAGGAAGCGCTTTCCCTTCTAAAAATTCTAAAGATGCTCCCCCACCAGTTGAAACATGAGAAACTAACTTGTCCACACCGGCTTTTTTTACAGCAGAAGCAGAATCTCCACCACCTACAACTGTTATAGCTCCTAGTCTCGTAGCTTCTGCAAGAGCCTTTGAAACTTCTATTGTTCCTGTAGCAAACTTTTTAAACTCAAAAACTCCCATAGGTCCATTATTCACAATAGTCTTTGATTTCAAAATTTCATTTCTATACATTTCTATAGTTTTTGGTCCAATATCTAAAGCCATTAAACTAGAATCAGTAATATTACAATCATCAGTTATAAAACTTTCTGCATCTTCTTTGAATTCTTTCGCACATACATGGTCTAAGGGAAGTAAAATTTTTATACCCTTGTCTTTAGCCTTTTTCAATAAATCCTTCGCCAAATCTATTTTATCCTCTTCTACTCTAGAAGCTCCAATATTTTTCCCTTCTGCCTTCAAAAAAGTATATGCCATAGCCCCGCCAATTATTAAAGAATCTACTTTTTTTAACAAATTTTCTATGACATTTATTTTATCAGAAACTTTTGCACCACCTAAAATAGCTAAAAAAGGTCTTTTAGGATTATTTACAGAATTGCCTAAATATTCTAATTCTTTTTCAACCAAAAGTCCGGCTATGCTAGGTAAATATTTAGTTATTCCTTCAGTAGAAGCATGAGCTCTGTGAACAGCTCCAAAAGCATCCTCTACAAAAATTTCTCCAAGACTTGCTAATTTTTTAGCAAAAAAAGGATCATTTTTTTCTTCTTCTTTGTAAAATCTCAAATTTTCAAGTAATAAAATTTCCCCAGATTTTAGATTTTTTGCTAAAGATTCTACTTTTTCACCTATACAATCGTCAGCCATAATTATTTTTCTATCCTTAAAAATTTCTTGCAATCTTTTAGCGACAGGCTTTAAACTCATTTTTTCAACAAATTCACCCTTTGGCCTACCTAAATGAGACATCAAAATAATAGCTGCATTTTGCTCCAAAAGATATTCTATAGTAGGAACAGCTGCAATTATTCTTTTATCGCTGGTAATATTTAGATTTTCATCTAACGGAACATTAAAATCTACTCTAACTAGAACTTTTTTATTTTTTAAGTCAATATCTTTGACATTTTTTTTATTCATTTTTCCCTCACTTAAAAAACATTCGTTTTATAATATAAAAAATCAAAAATTATTACAATTTAAAACTTTATATAAATGAAAATAAATTTAACTTTTTATTAAAAAATTAATTCTATTAATCCAATAACTACTTTCTATTTATAAAGAATTATAAATTTTTAGCTATTTCTTCTGCCATTTCCATAGTCTTAGCTGTCCCACCTAAATCGTATGTTAAAACTTTTCCTTCTTTTATAACCTTTTTAACAGCATTTTTTATCCTTGTGCTAATTTCTTTTTCCCCTAAATAATCAAGCATCATCGTGCTAGATAAAATCATTGCTGTTGGATTAATTTTGTTTAAACCTTTATATTTTGGAGCACTGCCGTGAGTTGGCTCAAAAACTGCTATATCTTTTCCTATATTAGCACCAGGAGCTACACCTAGGCCACCAATTAAACCTGCACACAAATCAGATAAAATATCTCCATACAAATTAGGTAAAACCAGAACATCATAGATTTCCGGCTTTTGAACTAATTGCATACACATATTATCAATAAGTTTTTCTTCATATTCAATATTAGAATAAGATTTTGATACTTCTCTAGCTACTTCTAAAAACAAACCATCTGTTGCCTTCATAATATTTGCTTTTGTTACAGCCGTAACTTTTTTCCTATTATTTTTTAAGGCATAATCAAATGCAAATTTTATTATTCTTTCTGTATTTTCCCTAGAAATAGCTTTTATACTTATGGCAGAATTAGGTAAAATTTTATTATTAGACATTTTTATTATTTCATTAGCTTCGTTACTATTAGGAAAAAATTCAACTCCCATATATAAGTCTTCTGTATTTTCCCTTACTACAACCAAATCTATATTAGAAAATTTACTTTTTACTCCTACCATACTTTTACAAGGTCTAAGACATACATAAAGATCTAATTCTTTCCTAAGTGCTACATTAATGCTTCTAAATCCTGTTCCTATAGGCGTAGATGTTGGGCCTTTTATAGCTACTTTATTCTTTTTTATAGATTTAATAACTTCATCAGGAAGCGGGGTTTGATATTTTTTAATTGCACATTCTCCTGCTTCTACTTCTTCCCAATTAATCTTTAACCCAGTAGATTTTAAAACTAATTTCATTGCATCTGATATTTCTGGTCCTATTCCATCTCCTGGAATGAGAGTAATATTATATATTTTTCCCATAATTTAACCTCTATGAATCCAAAAATTGAATTTATGAAACAATATTATAAAAATATGTTATTAATCATAAAGAAAAAAATAAAAATGTTTAAAATATATCATTATATTAAAAATATTTTTTTATTTTAAACCAAACTTCATAATAAATGAATTTGTTCCCTTTATGTTTTTGTTAAAATACACTTTTTCAGAAAAAATAAAAAAAGAAAATTTATAACTATAACTATAAAACTTTTAATTAAATTTATTTTTTAGTTAAATTTTTATATATATGTAATAGAAATAATAAAACTGAAAACTAGCAATATTTATTTTTTAAAAAAGATTTTTAAAAAAAATTATTTTTGTTATGCAATAAAAAGAAATATTTTAAAGGGAATAAAGGAATTCTAATGAAAAAGAATGAAGATAATTTCATCATAGATTACATATCAAATATAAAAGTTAAAGCTCTTCCAGAAGAATATAGAGGCAGTTCAAGTATTTTCTAAACAATTAGTAGAAGATTATGAATATCCAAAGAATTTAATTCAAACTCATCCACAATTTAGAGTAAAAGCAAGGTCAAGTGATACAAAAAAAGAATATCCAGTAGATATAGCAGTTTTTAGTAGCGAGAACAAAAATAATGATAATTTGTATATTATTGTTGAATGTAAAAAGAAAAATAGAAATGATGGTAAAGACGAGCTAAAAGATTATCTAAGATTATCAAAAGCAAAATTAGGGGTTTGGTTTAATGGTGAGGAAAGATTATTCATAAGAAAATATGAAAAAAATGGTGAAATATTATTTGAAGAAATTCCAAATATTCCAAAGTATCAGCAAAGGTTGGAGGATATTGGAAAATTTAGAAAAAAAGATTTAAAAATTACATATAATTTAAAAACAATTTTTAAAACAATTAGAAATCATTTAGCAGGAAATACAAAAGGGGTAACGAGAGATGAAGTATTAGCAAAAGAATTAATAAATTTAATTTTTTGTAAAATATATGATGAAAAAAATACAAGAATGGATGATATTCTTGAATTTAGAATTGGAATAGATGAACTTCCTAATCAAGTTGCAACAAGAATAAAAAATATTTTTGTTAAAGTAAAAAATAATTATGATGATCTATTTGAAGAAAATGAAAATATAAATTTAGACGATAATTCTATAAATTATGTTGTTGGTGAACTGCAAAACTATTATTTAATGGAAACAGAAAGGGATGTTATAGCAGATGCTTTCGAAACTTTTATAGGACATGCTTTAAAGGGAGAACAGGGACAATTTTTTACTCCAAGAAATGTTATAAAATCATTAGTTTAAATGTTAAGTCCTACAAAAAAAGATTTAATTCTTGATATTTATACTACGAGATTGATACAAAGGGGAAATAGGGACTGCTTGAAAAAGTTGGCATAAATAAAGGTCTTTTGAGATTTTAGATAAAAAGGAGTGGTGATTAAATATGAGTGATATTAGAAAACAATTAGATATTTTATTTAGTAAATGGAGACAAAAAGAATTACATTCGAGATGTAAACCTTTTATTAAAGATGGGATTGTAAATGAAGATATTTGGCAAAAAAATACATTTGATAAAAAATTTTTATTTGTGCTAAAAGAAGCATATGGAAAAAATGATGAAAATGACTGGTATTTAAATGATTGGTTGAATGAAGAAGACCCTAAAGACCCTAAAGACCCTAAAGGTTATAAACAAGATCAAACTTGGAAAGTAATCATTAAATGGGTTAGAGGTTTACGAGGAACAACAAATAACTACATTCTCCCTTATGATGCTAATTATAATGATTATTCAATCTTAAAGAAAATTGCAGTCATGAATTTAAAAAAGAGTAATGGTAAACCACAAAGCAACAATAAAAGTATTAAATCTTATGTCACAGAAGATAAATATGAAATAATAAAAGAAATTGAATTAATCGACCCTGGCGTTATTATTTCTTGTACGAATAAATTATATATTGATGATATTTGTAATAATTCAATAACAAATAAAAAACCCAATGATAGTGGATTCTACTACAGTAGTTGCATAGGTAAAAAAAATAGGTTGTTTATAGGTTATAATCATCCTGCAGCTCATATTAAAAAAAGCTGCCATTATTATAAATTAATGAAAATATATCAACAAGCACTAATTAACAAGAATATTATTAAATAAACTATTTGATCCCAAAACATTTTTCTCCATTTTATAAATCAAAAATAGATAAAATGAAGAATAAAAAAATTAAATTTATAAAATTAAATAAAATAGTAGATTTAAGAAATGGAGACGAGGTTGGAAGTGAGAATTATATAGATTTTTTTGATAAAACTGAAACAGATATTCCTTTTATACGAACGGAAGACTTAGTTAATTTTGAGGTTAATCAAATTCCAGATAAATTTGCTCCAGAAAGTATTTATAAAAAATTAAATCAAAATTTAAAGCCTAGTGATATTTTATTTACAAAAGATGGAAAAATTGGAATTACTGCTATGGTTACAGAAAATGATAAAATTATAATTTCTTCTGGTATTGAAATAATTAGATTAAATGAAGAAAAAATAAAAAAAGAAAAAATATATATAACTCCTGAATATCTGTTTGCTTTATTAGGCAATAAATGGACTGGTTATTTCCAAGCAATTAGAAATACTGCTACTCTGCTACTATTCCACATCTTAGAGAAAATAGATTAGAAAATTTTGAAATTCCTATATTAGAAAAAGATATAATTGATAAAACTACAAAAATTGTCAAAAAAAGTTTTGAATTAAAAAATGAAAGTAAAAGACTAGATAAAGAAGCAATAAAAATTTTAAATGAAAAATAAAACATGTAATTTAAAAAAAAATAATAAAATTCATAGTTAAATTTAAATTTAATTATGAATTAGAAAAAAGATAAGTAAAAATAATTTAAAACTATTATAATGATGCAAAAACTTTATAAAATTAGACTACTTTTTGTTCTATTAATAGAAATTTTTTATATATTAGGAATTTTAGGATTATTTTATCCAATTAAAATATTTAATTTAGAGTTTACTCCTCTTTTAGAAAAGATAATTATTAATTTTTCGTTTTTTTCACTTTTTTTATTTATTTTGATTTTTATTATAACTCTTTTTTTTGGCAGAATTTATTGCTCTATCATCTGTCCTATGGGAATATTGCAAGAAATTTTTTTAGTTTTTACAAAAAATAAATTTAACTTTTCTCAAAAAAATATAAATCTTTCTACAAATTTTAAAAATGAAAAAAATCCGAATTTTAATAGCAATCAAAACTTTTTAGAAAATGAAAAAAAATCACAAAATTTTGAAAGTTTTAATTTTGAAGGGTTAAATTTTATAAATTACTTAAAATATTTATTAGCTTTTATATTTTTGTTTACGATTTTTTTTCTTCAAAACTAATTAGTTTCCTCGATCCTTATACTATTTTTTCATCCAGCATAAATTTTAGATTTTTTAGCATAATTAGCATATTTATAATACTTAATTTAGCTTTATTTAAAAATAGATTTTTTTGCACTAAACTTTGTCCTGTTGGCACAATACTCGGAATAATTTCAAAACTTTCAATTTATAAAATACAAATAAATAATAAAAAATGTATTTCTTGTAAAATGTGTATTAATTCTTGTCAAACGAAATGTATAGAGGAAAAAAATAGTAAAATAAAAATAAATAATGAAAATTGCATAAAATGCCTAAAATGTTTAACTGTATGTAAAAATGATGCTATAAAATTTAAAAAAATAGAAGAAAAAAAAGAATTTTATTTTGATAAAAATAGAAGAAACTTTTTAAAAAATTTAGGAATTATAAGCACTTTTGGAAGTATTTATTTTTTAACTAAAAAATTAGATTTTTTTAATTTTAAATTTTTTTCAAGGTTTTCAAATTCAAATTCAAATTCTTCAAATTTTTTAAAAATTAAAGATTCACAAAAGAATAATAAAAATATTATTCTTCCGCCAGGAGCTATTAGTAAAAATAGAATGAAAACGAGATGTTTAAATTGTTATTTATGTATAAATAATTGTAAAAACAAGATTTTATCAAAGGCGAATAGTGATTTTAATAGAGTTCACATAGATTATTATATTGGAAAAGGATTTTGCGAATATGATTGTAATAATTGCTCCCTTGTTTGTCCTACTGGTGCTATAAAAACTTTGTCGCTAGAAGAAAAACAAAATTTAAAAATAGCTGCTGCTGTTATCACAGGACACTGCATAGGATGCGGAGTATGTTCTGGAGTTTGCCCTAAGGATGCTATAGAATGGGTTCCAGGTGCTTTAGCAAAAATAGATACTAATAAATGCATAGGCTGCTCTAAATGTGCTAAAAACTGCAAGATGAAAGCTATAGAAATTATTCCTATTTATAAACAAATATTTTTAGATTAGAATATTAGATTAAAATTAATTTTTTAAAATTTTAAGGATTAAAAAGGAAAAAATTTTTATGTCAATAGGATTAAGTGAAATTATTTTAATTTTTTTAATTATACTGATTCTTTTTGGTAGCAAGAAAATCCCAGAATTAGTTAAGGCTCTGGCTAGAGCTGAATATGAATATAAAAAAGCTAAAGAAAATATAAAAAAAGAAGATGAAGAATTAAAAGAAATAGACAAAAAAGAAAATGAATAAAAATAATATATAAAATATTGATAATAAAAAAATTAATTTAAAAGATATCAATTTTTCATCTTTAAATTTAATTATTAAACTTTTTTATTAATATTTTAGGATTTAACTAAAAAATTTTATAAATTTAATTTTATAGATTTATTTTAAGGTTTTTATGATTAGTTTATTATTTTTTATTAATTCTTTAATTTTATAAGATTGCCTTTTCCTATATTTTTTTAATAAAAATAAAAAACCTGGCTTTATTGTGTTATTTAGAAAATTTAGAAAAGGTTTTAATAAAAATTATTAATAAATTTATTAAAATTTTGAATATTCTATATTTTAACTTAAAAAAATAAACAATTTCCTAAAAAATTACATAAAATTAAAGATTTAAATATAAAAATAAAGTATATTTTACATAAAATTTATCTATAGGATATTATTATGAAAATACATATTGAAAATATTGGAATGATAGAAAAGGCAGATGTAGAGTTTAATGGCATTACTGTAATCTGCGGGGAAAATGACACAGGAAAATCTACTATTGGAAAATGTTTGTATTCTATGGTTACTTTTTTTAACAAAAAAGAAATAAAAATATCTTATAATTTAGAAAGAATAATATTTAATGTTTTAATGTTAAATATAAATAGATATTCTTTTTTATTCCATAAATTTGATACAAAACTTGAATTAGCAATTCATAATTTCAAAATGGATAAGGAAACAAGGAATAAAATGAGAATATTGGCAAAAAAAATTGTAAATTTAATTTTAGAAAATAAGGCTACTTTTGAAAATATATCTAAAACTATAGAAATAGAATTAGATTTAAAAGATAAAGAGAAAGAAGATAAAGAAAATTTTATAAATGATGTTTTAAAAAATTTTACGGAAAATCTTAGAACTAAAGAAAAGGTAGAAAAAACATTTTTAGAGAATTTATTTAATAATGAATTTAGTAATCAAATAAACAACTTAAATAAAGAAGATGAAATAGGGAAAGTATCTTTATTTATAAAAGATAAAAGTATAAATGTAGAAATTAAAAATAATAAAGTTATTAATTTAGAACAAAATACAGGAATTATAAATGAAGCATATTATTTAGATTCTTCTTACTTTCCTATAATACCAATAATGGATGCAAGAAATTTTGTTAATCATGAAGCTATGAGTCAAAATATTTTTTTTAATAAAAATAAAATTAGTGAAGCTCTCCCCATTAAAGAAAGGTTAGAAAAAATAATGCATCTAATTAATAAAACGAATCTCACCGATATTATTTTTCCAGAAAATCCAAATAATGATATATTTATTAAACATAAAAAAGTCAGTAAACCGATAAATATTAAAGAATTGTCTACTGGAATGAAATCTTTTGCATTTTTAAAAATGGTTTTAGAAAATGGATATGTTTTAGATAGAGATATTTTAATATTAGATGAGCCAGAAATTCACATGCATCCAAAGTGGCAACTGCTTTTTGCTGAAATTTTAATTGAACTTCAAAAAGAATTTAATTTAATGATTTTAATTAATACACATAGCCCAGATTTTTTAGATGCTATTGATACATATGCAGAAAAAAATGAGATTAAAAATAAATGTAAGTAT
>ONXP01000041.1 GCA_900321865.1 uncultured Elusimicrobia bacterium | reverse complement strand
ATAGAACGCTGATTATATTAGAAACAAAAAAAATAATTTTAAAAAATTTCGTTTTTTGACCAGAGATGATATTATAAAAAAGGGTTATGATTTAGATTTATCAAAGGTTACTATTAATGTTTCAAAAGTTGGAATAGAGGGTCATATTATTTCTGATATTTTAGCTAAAAAATATAATATACAATTTGACTGTGCAGATTTTTTTAATTTGATAGCGATTTTAGGGGTTGGAACTTTGAGAAAAGATATGGATGTTTTATTGTATGCCTTAGAGGATATAGAAAAAAATAGTAGTGGGAAATTAGACAATAATTGTTTCAACCTGCCATCGCTTTCAACAGAAATGGTTTTGTCTCCTAGAGAAATTTTTTTATCTTCCAACCAAGATTTAGAATATATTTCTATAGATGATGCATCTGGGTATATTAGTGCTCAGACTTTGGTACCTTATCCTCCTGGAATCCCGATTTTGATACCAGGGGAAAGAATAACGAAAGATATTTGTAATTATTTAAAAAGTTTAGATCTTAATTCTATTCGTGTGATAGGGCAAGAAAAAGATAAATTAGAATATTTAAAAGTTGTAAAAGTTAGTTAATGGAGGAATTTATAAAGTGGATAATTTAGCTGTTTTTTCTGGTAATTCCAATAAGCCTTTGGCTAAAAGTATCTGTGATATATTAGGAATATCAGAAGGAAATGCTGAGATTGGAAAATTTTCAGATGGTGAAATTAGTGTTAAAATATTAGACAGTGTTAGAGGAAAAGATGTTTTTGTTATCCAGTCAACCTGTCCTCCATGTAATGATAATTTAGTAGAATTATTAATTTTAATAGATGCATTAAAAAGAGCATCAGCTTCTAGAATAACAGCTGTTTTGCCATATTTTGGATATGCTAGGCAGGATAGAAAGGTTGAACCTAGAGTTCCTATTACTGCTAAACTAGTTGCAAATCTTTTAACGAAAGCTGGAGCAGATAGAGTTTTAGTAGTTGATTTACATGCTGGACAAATACAAGGGTTTTTTGATATTCCAGTAGATCATATGAAAGCAGAGTCAGTTTTTATTGATTATTTTACTTCTAAAAAAGATAAGTTTGTTGTGGTGTCTCCTGATGTTGGTGGAGTAGAGAGGGCTAGAAATTTTGCAAAAAAATTGAATGCGAGTTTAGCTATTATTGATAAGAGAAGACCTCGCCCTAATGTTTCTGCGGTTATGCATATAATAGGACAGGTTGAGGGTGAAAATGTTATTATATTTGATGATATGATAGATACTGCTGGGACTTTATGTAATGTTGTTTTTGCTCTAAAAGAAAGAGGAGTAAAAAAAATTTTTGCGGTAAGTACACATGGATTGCTTTCTGGAAATGCAATAGAAAACATAAAAAAAGCTCCGATAGATGAATTAGTTATAACTGATACAGTGCCTATTACAGAAGAAAAAAAATTAGAAAATATTAAAATTTTGTCCGTTGATAAAATTTTGGCAGAAGCTATTAAAAGAATTCATTTAGATGAATCTATAACGATTTTATTTAAATAAAGGAGACTAAGATAAATGTCAGTACTTAATATTAAATTAGAAGATAGAAAGACTATAACATCTGGAGATTTGAATAAATTAAGAAAAGAAGGAAGAATTCCTGGAGTTATTTATGGGAAAGGAATTGAAGCAGAAAAAATTTTAGTTGATAAAAAAGAATTGATGAAACTTTTATATAGTTCACTGGAAGAACATATATTTTTTAAAGTGAATTTTAAAGGAAAAGAGTTATATGCAATTTTGCAAGATAAGCAATGGGATGTTATAAAACAGGAAATAATGCATGTTGATTTTAAGGTTATAAATATTGATGAAGAGATAAAGCTTTATTCAGAATTTAGATTTTTAGGGACACCTCTTGGAGTGAAAAAGGGTGGAATTTTAGAGGCTAGAATTAAAAAAGTAAAAGGGAAAGGCCTTCCTATGAATTATCCTAAATATATAGATTGTGATGTATCAAATATGGATATGGGGTCTGTTTTGACAATAAAAGATGTTGCAGTTCCAGAGTCCTTAAAATTAGAAATATCAGATGACACTGTTATAGTTGCTGTGACTAGGCCAAAAGCTGATAGAGGAAAAGAGACTGCATCTGAGGAAGCTTCTCAGCCTGCGAAAGCTTCTGCTTCTGATGCAAAAGCTAGTTCAGACGATAAAACAGCTAAAAAATAATTATGAAATTATTGGTTGGACTAGGCAATATAGGAGATAAATATAAATTAACTAGGCATAATTTTGGTTTTGAGGCTATAGATTATTTAGCAGAAATTTATAAAATGAGTTTTAATAATTTTCAAAATATTGCTTCTTTGGCAAAAGGGAAGATTCTTAGTGAAGAAGTTATTCTTTGTAAACCTAGTCTTTTTATGAATAGTAGCGGAATTCCAGTAAAAAAAGTAAAAGATTATTATAAAATATTTTTAGAAGATGTATTTATTATTTATGATGATTATTCTCTGCCGTTTGGAAAATTAAGATTTAGAAGGAAAGGTTCTAGTGGCGGGCATAATGGAATTAAATCTATAATAGAAAATTTTTCTAATGAAAATTTTTATAGATTAAAGTTAGGGATTAATAACGATTCAAAGTCTAGTTTAACTGATTTTGTTTTAGGGAAATTTACCGAAGAAGAAATAGAAAAAATGCCTTTAGTTTTTGAAGTTTTGAATAAAATTGTAAGCATTTGGATAAAATATCCAAATGATAAAAAGTTAGAAATTTTAAATAATTATCAGATAAATTGATGCTTAAATTTGTTTCTTTTTTACCTAACAAATATTTTGATAATTTTTATAATAAAAAATTAAATTTATTGCTTATTAGATTGAGTTCATTTGGTGATGTAGTTTTGGCGACTTCTTTTGTAAATGCATTGTATGAAAAATATTCAGGAATAGTTAATATATATTTTTTGACTAAAAAAGAAAATAAAGAGATTTTATTAAACAATAAAAAAATAAAAAAAGTATTTTTTGTTGATAAAAATATAAATAAAACATGTAAAAATATAAAAAGTGAAATAAGTTTAGATTATGTTATTGATCTTAGTTTTACTTTGAAAAGTTTTTTGATTAGTTTATGTTTTTTTAAAAAAATATTTATAGTTCATAAACAAGTTATAAAGAGAAGGTTTATAGTTCTTTTCAAAAATTTTTTTATAAAATTTTTTAGAATTAATTGTATATCTGTTAGAAAAACATATTCAATGATTTTTGATAAAAAAAAAATTTATAGTTCTGAAATTTTTTTAACCTCTTTAGAAATTTTAGAAGCAAAAAAAAGAATAATGTTTAATAATCTGGATGTATGGGTTGGGATAAACACAGGCGCTAGTAAGATAACTAAAAAGTGGTTTTTGGAAAGATATATAGAATTAATAAAAAAATTATTAAATGATGGGATGAAAGTTTTACTTTTTGGTGGGAAAAGCGATCTTATTTTTAACTCTGAAATTTCTAAAAATATTAAAAGTAATAATTTTTTAGATTTAACAAATAGTCTTAATAAAAGGGAATTCCTTTCAATTGTTAGTTTGATGGATGTATTTTTTACTACCGATTCTTTTGGGATGCATGTAGCCCAGGCTTTTAAAGTACCGGTGGTTTCGATTTTTGGTTCTACCGTTAGACATTTTGGTTTTTGGGAACCGAATGAATTTGATATTTTATTAGAGGATGGGTTAGTTTCTTGTAGGCCTTGCTCACTGCATGGAAAAAATTTTTGCAATAAAGATAAAAAGTGTATGAAAAGTATTACAGCAGAAAAGTGTTATTTTCAAATAAAAAAAATAATAAAAATTAGAGGGTAAATGGATAAAACATTTTTTATTACAACTCCAATATATTATATAAATGCAAGACCACATATAGGTCATGCATATACTACGATAGCTAGCGATGTATTGGCTAGATATTATAGAATGATAGGGAAAAATGTATTTTTTTTGACTGGAACGGATGAGCATGGCCAAAAGGTAGAAAATTCGGCTCAAAAAAATTCTATGCCTCCAAAGGTCTTTGCTGATATGATCGTAAAAGAATATAAAGATCTTTGGAAAGTCCTAGACATTTCATACGATGCTTTTATCAGAACTACAGATGAAATACATGAAAAAACTGTTAGAAAAATAGTAGAAATTCTTTATGAAAAAGGTGATATATATAAAGGCAAATATAAAGGGTTATACTGCATTGCATGTGAGTCTTATGTTTTGGAAACAGATTTAGAGGATAAAGGGAAAGAAATTTGTCCTGATTGTCATAGAGAATTAAAAGCGGTTGAAGAAGATTCTTATTTTTTTAAACTATCAAAGTATCAGAATAGATTGTTAGAATTTTTTGAAAGGAATAAAGAATTTTTGTCTCCTTCTTTTAGATCGAAAGAGATGATAAATATTATAAAAAATGGATTAATTGATCTTTGCATTACTAGAAATACAGTAGAATGGGGAATAAAAAATCCTATTGATGAAAAACAGACGATTTATGTTTGGTTTGATGCTCTTATAAATTATATTTCTGCTATAGGTTTTTTAGATTTTTACGAGAAGAAAAATGATAATTTTTTAAAGATTTGGCCGGCTGATATTCATTTTGTAGGAAAAGAAATTTATAAATTTCATACGATAATTTGGCCTAGTATCTTGATGGCCTTGGGTTTAGAATTGCCTAAAAAGGTTTTTGGACATGGTTGGTGGGTTTTTGCTGGCGAAAAAATGTCAAAATCAAAGGGAAATGTTATAGATCCTTATGATATCATAAATGTTTTTGGGAAAGATGCTTTAAGATATTTTTTACTTCGCGAGGTTCCTTTTGGTATTGATGGAGATTTTTCGATGGATAGTTTGATAGATAGATATAATTCAGAACTAGCCAATGAAATAGGAAATCTTTTTTCTAGAGTTTTAAAGATGCTAGAAAAATATTCTAATGGAATAATTTTGGAATGTAAAATAGAACCTAATATTTTAAGTGAAAAATCTAAAGAAGTTATCAAAGAATATAAAAAATCTATGGAAAAAGTTGATTTTTATAATGCTATTTCTAGTATTGTAGATTTAGTTAAAATTTCGAATAAATACATAGAAGATATGGCTCCGTGGAAATTGGCTAAGATTTATCCTGATAAAATAAAAAGTGTTTTATATAATTTAGTTGCTACAATGAGGATTATAGCAATGCTTTTGCAACCTATTATGCCAGAAAAAGCAGGGCAAATGTTAAAACTTTTAGGAATATCTGGAAAAGAAAAAGATTTTGTTTGGGAGAATATGCCATTTAATGCATCTATAGGGAAAATAGAAGTTTTATTCCCAAGATATGAAAAAAAATAAAACTTGCATTTTATAATAAAATATAATATTTAATCTAAAAACAAGGAGAGATACCCAAGTGGCTGAAGGGGCGGGTTTGCTAAACCTGTAGTAGGATTTTTCCTAGCGAGGGTTCAAATCCCTCTCTCTCCGTATTTATTTTAGGGGGACAAATGGCAGAGAAAGTTGCAAAAGTTGGCATTAAAAGAGAACAAGGTTTTTTGTATTATCTAGATAAAGAAGGTAATGTATCCAGAGTGAGAATGGCTAGAGGCACTGATAAGGGTGGTAATCCAGAAGTTATTTCAAAAACTGGCATTAAAAGGGAAAAAGGATTTTTGTATTATCTAGATAAAGAAGGAGATGTATCTAGATCTGCTATGGCTAGAGGAAAAAAATCTAAGTAATATTTATTTTAAAATTTAAAATTTATTTTTCTGTGTTTTAGGAGGTTTTTGTATAAAATGGTTAAGGTTGCGATAAATGGTTTTGGAAGAATTGGGAGATTAGTATTCCAGTCTATGGTAAAGAGAAATCTTTTAGGAAATAGTATAGATGTAGTTGCAGTTGTTGATGTTTCAACAGATGCATCATATTTTGCATATCAATTAAAATATGATACAGTTCACGGAAAGTTAGATGCAGATATCTCTTCTAAAAAAAGCGATCCTTCTCTAAAAGAAGATGATATTTTAGTTGTAAATGGAAATGAAATAAAATGTATTGGTGCAACTAAAACACTTCAAGAGTTGCCTTGGGGAAAATTAGGAATTGAATATGTTATAGAATCTACTGGGATTTTTGCTAATGAAAAGGCAAAAGGACACTTAGAAGCTGGGGCAAAGAAGGTTATAATTTCAGCTCCTGGTAAATCAAAAGATCCTAATGTAAAAATAAAGACACTGGTTATGGGTGTAAATGAAAACGAATATGATAAAAATTTACACGATATAGTATCAAATGCTTCTTGTACAACTAATTGTTTAGCTCCTTTAGTTCATGTTTTATTAAAGGAAGGAATAGGGTTAGAAACAGGTCTTATGACAACTATTCATTCATATACTGCAACTCAAAAGACAGTAGATGGTCCTTCAAAAAAAGATTGGAGAGGTGGAAGAGCAGCAGCACAAAATATTATTCCGTCTACTACAGGTGCAGCTAAAGCTGTTGGAGAGGTTTTACCTTCTACTAAGGGGAAGCTTACTGGAATGTCATTTAGAGTAGCTACTCCAGATGTGTCAGTAGTTGATTTAACATTTAGAAGTGAAAAAGAAACATCTATAGATGAAATAGATTCTTTAATGAAAAAGGCTAGTGAATCATATTTGAAAGGGATTTTGGGTTATGCTAATGAAGAATTAGTTTCTAGTGATTTTATTAATGATAATAGATCTTCCATATATGATTCAAAGGCAACACTTCAGAATAATTTGCCAGGAGAAAAAAGATTTTTTAAGTTAGTTTCTTGGTATGATAATGAATGGGGATATTCTAATAGAGTAGTTGATTTACTTCTTCATATGTCAAAATAATATAATTCATTTTTTAAATAAAGGGGATAAGTGTTTTAACTTATCTCTTTTATTTTTTTATAAACTTTTTTTTATTTTAGATTTTTCCGTCTTTTAAAATTTTAAATATTGTGTTTTTCTATTTTGTATCTTTCTAAGTTTTCAATTTTTCTGCTTTTCTTAAATAAAATGAAAAAGTTTTATCGTAAGCTCGGAAGAGCTAAAGGCAAATAGCTAGGTTTTTCCATAGAAAAAATTTAAACTTTTTCTGCATTTTTAAAGATTTTTATTAAATTCTTTTAAAAATTTTTTAATTTTTTTCTTTCTTTAATTTTTAAAATTAAAATTTATTTTCAAAGTAGCTAGGAAAAAGGGCAAATTCCCAGGCATTTTCTGTAAAAAATTTTTTAAATTTTAATTTTAATTTTTTTTATTGGAAATCTGTAGAGAATTGGCGATTTTTTCCCTCTCGTTTTCGGTCGATTTAAAAATTTTTAAAGTTTTTTCTATCAGAAAAAAAATAAAAAAAGTGTTTTTATTTCAATTTTTTGCTTTCAAAATATTTCTTAATTCTGCTAAATTTAAAATTATTTTTATTCTTAAACTTTTTAAATTTTGCGAAATTATTTAATTTTTAAAATTAAAATTTACTTTCAAATGAGCGAGGAAACGAACGGAACATACACTCGTTTCAATTTTTATTATTTCCTACTTTTTTATTTTAAAATCAAAATTTTCTAAAATTTTCTTTCGAAACTTCGAGGCAAATGTTTGGATTTTTGGACATAATTTCCCCCTTTTTTATTTTTGAAAGATTTTTAGATTTTTAATTTTTAAGAAAATCGGTAAAAATAAAAATATTTTCAATAAAAAACTTTCGATTTCTTTCTAAAGAAACTCGATAGAAAATTCAAAAGATTTGCAAATAAATAAATTTTAGAGATAATTCTGTTAAGAATCAGAAAATTTTGACTTGATAAAATCAAAAAAAGATTCGATTCTAAACTTAAAAAATCTAAAAAATCTAAAAAATTAAATATTCAAATATTTTGGTATATCTTTTAAAGAAAACAAAAAAATTTAATTTTTTCAAAGAATAATAAATGCTTAGAAATTTAACTAAATTTTTGTTAAAATTTTGTAGCCGTTTTTGGTTATTAAAATAGTGTCTTCTATTCTTACTCCGCCAATATTTTTTATGTATAAACCAGGCTCTATAGTTATAACCATATTTTCTTTTAAGACTGTTTCGCTTAAATAATTTATGTTTGGCCTCTCGTGAATATCTAACCCTGTTCCGTGCCCGGTAGAATGAATAAAATATTTTAACATTTCATTTTTGTTAAAAATTTCTCTAACTAAAATGTCTAAATCTTTTGCTTTTATTCCAGGTCTAATGATAGAAATAGCTTCATCATGGGCGAGTTTTACTAAACTGAACATTTTTTTGTATAAATTACAATTATCACTGTTTTCTAGATTTTTAAAAAGAGATACAGTTTTATCCGAACAATATTCATTGTATTTTGCTCCAAAGTCTGATAAAAAAATAAAAGGCTCTTTTTCATTAATAAAAACATTTTCGCTGGGGATATAATGCGGGAAAAAAGTATTTTTGTAAAATGCCGTAATAGTTTTAAAAGCAATATCTCCGCAATATTTGATAGATAATAAATCGATTTTTTTAGCAATTTCGTTTTCAGAAATATTTTTTAAAGTTGTTAAATCATTTTCATCAAAAAATTTTGTGATTTCTCTAGCAATTTCTTCTGTTTTTTTAGATGCAAATTCTATAAATTTTAATTCTAAATCGTCTTTTATCATTCGCATATTGTTTACCAGTGGCTCAGAAGATTTTAGAATAAAAATATTTTCTAAAATCTTTTGCATAGAAAAACTTATATTTTTATCAGAATAGTATAAAGTTTTGATATTATTTGATATTTTTGTAGAAATTAAAAAGCTCTTTACAGTTTCATATGTATATTCATAGTCAATATTTTTTTCGCTGGATATTACTATTATTTTAAAAAGATCTAAAATATTATTTTTCTCTAAAATATTTTTAGCTTGCTCAAAAACCATACTATTTACTACTAAATAAAAATATTTATCTACCAAAAGCAGATAAGCTGCATCAAATCCAGTTAAATAATAAATATTTTTTGCTTCAAATTCTAAATACGAATTTATGCCTTTTGAACAAAGTAATTTTTTTAATTTTTCTAATCTTTTTCTTATATACATTTTTGATTATCTTTTAAAAAAACAAATGTGACAATTATCGAGTAAACAAAAAATATTATGAAGTTTAATTGTGATATTATGAAAAGTTTAAATATTATATTTTCAAATAGAGTGACATTTATTAAACTCAAGAAAAAAGTAGTTATGATATTTATAAATAATATTGGATAAAAAGAACAAATTAATTTTTGAAAAACTAAACTTTTTCCTTTTTTTTGCAAAATTAAAGAATAAATAAATGATAAAATTAAAGAAATGAGAAAAAATATAAATATAAACAAAAAGAAGAAACTAAAAAACATAAATATTTTTATTGAAAATAATATTCTGTTTAAAATATTTGTTAAACTTGCGAGTGTAAAATTTTTAGTAATTTTATTGTCTTGAATTACAGAAATAGCATCATAATCATTTTTTAATGTAAAATTTTTTCCTATTTTTTCTATAGGAAAAGAATTAATTTTATTTTTATTTTTATAAAAAAAACCTTTATTAAAAATGATAAGTTGAATATCTTTATTAAAATCATTTAGATTAAAAGATTCTTTTGTAGTATCTATTTTTACAAAAGTGAAATCTTTTTTATAGATTTGGTTATTGTCTTCATCAAAAAAATTAAACCCTACATTATCATCATAAGTTATAACTTTTGGGACATATTTTAACATTTTTTCAACAAACAAAAGATCAGTTAATTTCCCGATAGATTTTATAGGAGAATATAAAAATAAAAATGTTAAAATAGTGCCAGCCAAAATAATTTGTGGCAGGATATTTAAAATATTTTTGGTTTCATATATATTTTTGTAAATGTTTTTGTCAAAAAAAAGTTTAATAGGATTCATAAAATTTTAAACTCCTTAAAATTATTGTAAGTTTTCAAAAATATTTTTTTTATCTGTTTTTTCCCAGGTAAAATTTTCTCGTCCAAAATGTCCGTAGCTGGCAGTATTTAAGTATATTGGTTTTTTTAGATCTAACATTTTTATTATTCCACCAGGGGTTAAATCAAAATTTTCTCTAATAGCTTTTTCTATAATTTCTGATGGAACATTAGACGAACCCATAGTATCAACCATAATAGAAATAGGCTCTCTCACTCCTATAGCATAAGATAGTTCTATCGTGCATTTTTTAGCAATTTTGCTAGCGACTATTTGTTTAGCTAAAAATCTAGCAGCATATGATGCACTTCTGTCTACCTTAGATGGGTCTTTCCCAGAAAAAGCCCCTCCACCGTGTGCCGCCATACCGCCATATGTGTCGACTATTATTTTTCTCCCGGTCATTCCAGTGTCGCTTTGAGGTCCACCAATGACAAATTTCCCAGTTGGGTTGACATAAATTTTAGTATTTTTGTCTAACATATTATTGTCAATTTCATCAAAAATGACTTTTTGAATAATTTCATCAATATATTGATTTTTTATTTTTTTGCCAGTTTCATCCAAAATATCCTCTGTATGTTGTGAAGATAAAACTATAGAATCTATTCTTTTTGGTTTTCCATTGGCATATTCTATGGAAACTTGTGATTTTCCATCTGGTCCTAAGTATGGCAGAATTTTTTCTTTTCTTACTTTTGCTAATCTTTTTGTTAATTTATGAGCCAAAACAATAGGCATAGGCATAAGTTCTTCTGTCTCATCTGTAGCAAAGCCTATCATTATCCCTTGATCGCCTGCTCCACCTATGTCAACACCTTGCGAAATATCCGGAGACTGCTTGCCTATAGCATTTAAAATCCCGCAAGTTTTATAATTAAAACCATATTTAGGATCGTCATAGCCTATATTTTTTATGATATTTCGTGAAATGGTTTGAGGATCAAACGAAGCATTTGTTGTAATTTCTCCTCCAATTATCATCATTCCGACAGTTACAAAAGTTTCACAAGCTACTCTGGCATTAGGATCAGTTTTTAAAATTTCATCTAAGACAGCATCAGATACCTGGTCGCATACTTTATCAGGATGTCCCTCTGTAACGGATTCAGAAGTAAAAACATAATTTTTAGATTTGTTCATTTTTATTTTTTTTCTCCTAAAATAAATTTATAAAAAAATTCCATAATGTATTTTGGAATTATCATGAATGATTGCATTATCGCACAATATAGAATTATTTAAACTAGAATTTTTTTTGATTATTACATTATCATAAATTATTGTATCTTTTAAATAAACATCGTCCTCAATTATGACATTATTTCCCAAGATATTAAACCCATCAAAAATAGCTTTGCTACTAATATTACAATTTTTCCCGATTAAAGTATTATTTTTTATGTCATTATTATTTGGCAAAAAGGTTTTAATTTTTTCAGATAAAATATCTTTTTGAGACGAAGTATATGCATTTATATCGCCTACATCACACCAATAATCTTGGGTTTCATAGGCAAAAAGGCTAGCTCCTTTTTTTAGCATTTTTGGAAAAACTAAATTTGCAAAATCTTGAAAAGAATTTTCTTCTATAAAATCAAAAATTTCTGGATTAAAAATGTAAATTCCTGTATTTATTTTGGTTGGATAAATGTCTTTTAAAGAAGGTTTTTCTATAAAATCTAGAATTTTATTATTTTCATCATAATGAATAGCACCGTATTTTAAAGAAAAATTGTAATCCTTTAAAACTATCGTGGCTATAGAATTATTATTTTTATGAAAATTTATAACATTTGACAAATTAATATTAGTTAATCCATCGCCACTCATTACTATAAAAGGCTCATCTAAAAAATCGTTTTTTACTTTTTTAAGACCACCAGCCGTTCCAAGCAAATTTTCTTCTAAGGAATATTTTATTTTTACTCCAAAGTCTTTTCCATCTTTGAAAAAATTTGTTATAGTCTCTGGCAGATGATGTAAATTTATTGTTATATCTGAAATATTGTAAGATTTTAATAAATTTATCGTGTTTAATAAAATTGGGAAATTATTTATTCTTAGCATAGGTTTAGCTAAAATTTTGGTTAAAGGTAAAAGCCTTATCCCAAGACCTGCACACATTAAGAAAGCTTTCATTAAAATCCTCTTTATAAAGAATTTAAAATCTATATCATTATATAAAAAAACAAAAAAATATGTATATTTGTTTACTAAAATATAAAAAATTTTTTATTAATTTAAAAAATCTTGTATATTATTATTATAAATCTTTTCACTAGGAGGGTTTATGGCCATTACAATGTTTTTTTTGTATTTATTTTCTATTGTTGTTATTTTATTTTCATTAGCTAGCTCTTTTATTTTGTTTTATGGACTTTTAAATGTTAAATATGATTTAGAAGAAGAAAAATTGGTTATGAGATTTTTTGGAATAAAATTTAAAGAAATTTATTATTCAAATATAGAAGAGATTGAAAAACTTCAGATTAATCCATATCTTGATTTTAAAAGAATAAAAAATAGACCTATTAAGCTTTATTTAAAAAAAAGAGACGGAATCTTTTTTAACATATTTAAAATCTTTTTTATTTATCCAAAGGATAGAGATGCTCTATATGAAAATCTAAAATTAAAATGTAAAATTCAATAAATTTAAAAAATTAAACATAAAATTTTTTATAAATAGATTTAAAAATTATCAATAAAAAGATATGATTTTTATTCAGTTTTTTTAGTTTTTAAGGAGATATAAAAATGGGAATGACTATCACCGAAAAGATACTTAGCTATCATTTAAAGAGAGATTCTGTTAAACCTGGAGAGTTTATAGAGGTTAATGTAGATATTGTTTTGGCTAATGACGTCACGGCACCTATTGCTATAAAATCTTTTAAAAATTTAGGATTAAAAGATGTCTTTGATAACAAAAAAATAGCACTGGTTCCTGATCATTTTACTCCAAATAAAGATATAAAATCAGCAGAACAGGCTAAAATTCTTCGTGATTTTGCGAGGGAATATAATATTGTTCATTATTATGATCAGGGTGAAGTAGGAGTAGAACATGCACTTTTGCCAGAAAAAGGTGTAGTGGTCGCTGGAGATATAGTGATAGGAGCAGATTCTCATACATGTACATATGGAGCTTTGGGGGCTTTTTCTACGGGAGTAGGGTCTAGCGATGTTGCAGCTATTATGGCAACTGGAAAGGTTTGGTTAAAAGTTCCAGAAACTATAAAGTTTGTAATAAAAGGAAAATTAAATAAATGGGTCTTTGCTAAAGATATCATTTTGTATATCATTGGTAAAATAGGAGTTGATGGAGCTCTTTATAAGTCTATGGAATTTACTGGGGATACAATATCATCTTTAGATATGTCTTCTAGAATGACGATTTGTAATATGGCTATAGAAGCAGGTGGTAAAAATGGCATAGTTCCTCCAGATGATATAACAAAAAAATATTTAGATGAAAGAAAAGAAAGAGATTATATATTTTTTAATAGCGATAGTGATGCAAAATATTCTAATGTAATAGAAATTGATGTTAATAATTTAGAGCCTCAAATAGCTTTTCCTCACCTTCCATCTAACACTAAAAATATATCTGATGTAAAAAACATTTCTTTAAATCAAGTGGTTATAGGCTCTTGTACGAATGGCAGAATAGAAGATTTGAGAATAGCAGCAAAAGTTTTAGAAGGAAAAAAAGTTAACAAAAAAGTTCGCACTTTAATTATTCCTGCTACTCCTACAATTTATAAAAAAGCGATGGAAGAAGGTTTGTTTAAGATATTTTTAGATGCTGGAGCTATTATTTCTCCTCCTACATGTGGACCGTGTCTTGGCGGGCATATGGGTATTTTGGCCAAAGGAGAAAGAGCCCTAGCTACTACCAACAGGAATTTTGTTGGAAGAATGGGACATCCTGAAAGTGAGGTTTATTTATCTAGTCCAGCTGTTGCTGCTGCAAGTGCTATAAAAGGAGAAATTGCTAGTCCAGAAGATATTTAAAAATTAAAATTAAAATAAAATATAAAAATAATTTTTAGGAGAAATTTTTGTGTTTAATAAAATAAAAACATATTTTTTTATGTTTTGTTTTGTTTCTTTTTTATTGTCTTTTTTTTATTTTGGATGTAAATCAAATAGTCAAAAGTTAAAAAAGAAAAATAACCAAAATGAATCTAGTATAGAAAATGTTATAAAAATATCTAAAACTTTTCAAAAAACTTATGTAGTGCGAGATGTAAAAATATTTAGAGGAATAGACGATAAAAATTATAAAGATGTCGTTGTAAAAATATCTTTTACAAAATATAAAAATCAAACTGAAATTATTGAAAATATGAAAAATGCCATTATAGAAACTTATAAAAGTAAAAAGGCTCCATATAGAATAGAAATTTTGGCTTATAATTCAAATGATGATATAGGAAAAAATTATACTCTTGGGAAAGCCACTTTTGTAGCAAAAGATAAAAATCAAAATTTATTGGAATATAAATTAACAATAGAAATGAATAACTAGTTTTTTAAGGAGAGAACGATGAAGTTTACTGGCAATGTTTATAGATATGGGGATAATGTTAATACAGATGAAATTATTCCGGCTAGATATTTAAATACATCTAGCGAAGAAGAACTTGCAAAACATTGTATGGAAGATATAGATATAGATTTTTCTAAAAAAGTAAAAAAAGGTGATATTATAGTTGCTGGTAAGAATTTTGGTTGTGGGTCGTCTAGGGAACATGCTCCTATTTCCATAAAAGTTTCTGGTGTGTCATGTGTTATCGCGGATACTTTTGCTAGAATATTTTTTAGAAATGCGATAAATATTGGTCTTCCTATAATAGAATTAGAAAGAGCTAATGAAAAAATTTCAGATGGAGATAAAATAGAAGTTGACCTAGATAATGGGATTGTAAAGAATTTAACTAAAAATGTTGAATACAAAATTAATCCTTTTCCTCCATTTATGCAAAAATTAATCAATTCTGGAAGTTTGATGAATTATATAAAAAGCTCAAAACAAAATTAATTTTAAAAAATAGAAAATATTTTAATGAAAAGTAAAATTAAAGATATCTTAAACAAAAAAATAACGATTTTATTTTTTACTGGGATTTCTGATAAACCCAAAACATTATCTGTATCAAAAAAAGTATTGTTCATTTTTTTTATATTTTTGTGTGTAATTTTAGGAAGCTCAATTTTTATTATAACTAGATATGTAAATTATATAGATGTTATAGCTAATAATTTGATTTTGGAAAATAAGCTGGAATATTTTTCGAGAGAATTGATCAAAAATAGGAACTATTTGGCAGAATTAAAAAATATAGATTTAGAGCTTCGAAGATTTTTGAATATAGAAACTGCTACTAGAACTGAAAGTGCCATAGGTGGACCAGATTTAATAGATAAAATTATTGCTTCAAAAATAGAAGCTGGGAATTCAAATATAGTTTTTACTATAGAAGAATTTAATTTAGCATTGTCTCTGGTAAAGCAAGAAATAGAAGAACGAAAAGAAAGTGTTCAAAAAATAAAATCTTATATTAAACAAAAATTGCAAAAAGAAAATTCAGTTCCTAATATTTGGCCTACAGTTAGTGGATTTATATCGTCTGGTTATGGATATAGAATTCATCCAATAAAAAAAGTTATGTTTTTTCATAAGGGTATAGATATATCTGTTCCCGTTGGGAAACCAGTTATTGCTACAGCTGATGGGGTTGTAAAGTATGCTAATTGGCTGGGTGGATATGGGAAAATAATAATACTTTCACATGGCTACGGATATACTACATATTATGCACATT
Source organism: uncultured Elusimicrobia bacterium (assembly GCA_900321865.1). Classification (GTDB taxonomy): domain Bacteria; phylum RUG730; class RUG730; order RUG730; family RUG730; genus RUG730. The sequence goes on along the minus strand of ONXP01000041.1, from coordinate 36,467 downwards.
TATCTAGCATTTTGGTAGAAAAAGGAACAAAAGTTTTTAGAGGAGATAAAATAGGTTTAGTAGGTTCAACTGGACTTTCAACAGGTCCTCATTTGCATTATGAAATAAGATATAACAATAAAGATGTTAATCCTATAGATTATATAAAGATTAAACAAAATAAAAATTGGGAGTAATGCATGATTGGAAATGATAAAAAAATTTTAGAAAAAATAGATACCTATATATCAAAAGGTATAAATTTAAAAGGAGATTTAGTTTCCCAGGAAGAATCCATTAGAATAGATGGCAATATTGATGGGGATTTTATTAAGGCAAAAGGAATAGTAATAGGTGAAAGTGCCCACATTAATGCTAATGTGGAAGCAGAAATGGTAATGGTCTCAGGGGAAATTCATGGAAATATTGTAGCTAAAAAAAAATTAGGTATTTTAGAAAAATCTAAAATTTTTGGAGATATTTTTTCTCCTAATATTTCTATATTGGAAGGGGCAGTGTTTGAAGGACAGTGTAAAATGTTAGATACAGCATCTCTAGAAAAAATTCAAAAAGAATCTAAACAAAAAGAAGGAAAATAAAAAGTATGTCTATAATGAAATTTTGTAAAAATAATATAAAAATTATTTTTATTATCATAATGATATGTTTTTTATTTAGTTTATTAGCTGGAGTGGGAACTTATTTTATTTATGAAAAAAGCATGAAAGTGGCTTTGGTAGATGGAGAAAAAATTACTAGGGAAGCCTTTGAAAAAGCAAAAATTTCTATTTTAGAACAAAATTCTAAAAATCAAAATTTTGACGAAAAATATCTAAACGAAAGGGTATTTCATACTTTAAGCCAGGGAATTATTTTTTTTAATTTAGGTAAAAAAATAGGGGAAAAAGCTGATAAAAGAGAAGTTTCTAATTATATAATGAGCTTTGCTCCGTTCCAAAAAGATGGAAAATTTGATTTTAATACATATATCAGAATTTTAAGATACAACAAAGAAAAAGTTTTTACCTTTGAAAAAAAAGTTGAAAAAATGATAGTTGCTGAAAAAATGAAGGCTTTTATTGCTTATGGGATAAATGTCTCTGACAATGAAATAGATTTAGAATATGAAGAGTTAAAGGGAAAATTAGATAAAGAAAAGTTTAAAGAAGCGTATTTTAGCAATAAACAAGCAATAGCCTTGAAAGATTTTTATGAAGGTTATATAGAAAAAATTAAACCTAAAATTTATATAGATTTTAATCAAAATCAAAATAATGAAACTTTAAATAATGAGAAAATAGATTGATTTTTAGGAGTTATTTATGTGGAATGACGATAATAATAAAAAATCTGCTCTAGGTCTTACTATGGTAGAAAAAATTTTATCAAGACATGCCGGGAAAATAGTCAAAAAAGGCGAAATCTGTATAGCAGATATTGATTTTGCATTTGGGCAGGATGGGACTAGTTCTGTGATCATTGATTCTTTTAGGGAAATGGGGGTAGAAAAAGTTTTTGATAAAAACAAATGTGCCATTATTTTAGATCATAGTTGTCCTAGCCCTATAGTTGGAGTTTCTAATATTCATAAAAAAATTAGAGAATTTGTAAAAGAAACGGGAATAATTTTACACGATATTGGCGATGGAGTTTGCCATGAATTAGTTCCAGCAAAAGGCTATGTAAAGCCTGGGGATTTAGTTCTGGGGGCTGATTCTCATACTTGCACATATGGAGCCTTAAATATGTGTTCTACTGGTATGGGATCTACTGATGTGGCAGCAGCAATGATTGCAGGAAAAACATGGCTAAAAGTTCCTGAAACCATAAAATTTATTGCAAATGGAAAGCTTAAAAAAGGGGTATATTCGAAGGATTTGATTTTGTATTTAATAGGGCAGGTTTCTGCTGATGGTGCTACATACAAGGCTTGTGAATATACTGGCGAGGCGATTGACGATTTATCAATAGAGGCTAGAATGACAATTTGCAATATGGCTATAGAAATGGGTGCAAAGTTTGGAATTATGAATTTTGATAAAAAGTTAGAAACTTGGTTAGAAAAAAAAGGGATAAAGGATTATAAAAAAGTAGAATCTGATGATAATGCTGAGTATTTAAAAATTTATGAATACGATGCTTCTAGTATTACACCTATGGTTGCTATGCCACACACTGTGGATAATGTTGCATCCATAAATGATGTAAAAGGCACTCATATTGACGAGGCATATCTGGGGACCTGTACAAATGGTAGAATAGAGGATTTAACTATTGCAGCAAATATTTTAAAAGGTAAAAAAATAAATAAAAATGTTCGGTTTATAGTTGCACCTGCATCTAGAGAAATTTATTTAGAAGCGATGGAAAAAGGTTTAATAAAAATATTTGTAGAAGCTGGAGCAGCAGTGGTAAGTCCTGGATGTGGATGTTGTGTTGGGACACATAATGGAGTCCCTAGCGATGGGGAAAATGTTATTTCTACAGCTAATAGAAATTTTAAAGGTAGAATGGGAAATAATAAAGCTTTTATTCATTTAGCTTCACCGGCTACTGTGGTAAGCTCTGCGATAGAGGGGAAAATAGCAGATCCTAGAGAGTATTTGGATTAATTTTATTTATTAAAAAATTTGGATAACATTTTTTATTGTATAAAGTCAGTCTTTTTCTAAAATTTTATTTATATAAAAAAGAGGTTTGAAATGATATTAGAAGGTAATGCTCATAGGTTTATAAAACCAGATGGGAATGATAATGATATAAACACAGATTATGTTATATCAGGTAGGTATAAATTTCAGTGTGAAGATTATAATGAACTTGCGACCCATGTGATGGAAGACTTAGATTCTAATTTTTACAAAAATATAAAAAAAGGTGATATTATAGTCGCTGGAAAAAATTTTGGTTGTGGCTCTTCTCGTGAACAGGCTCCTATTGCAATCATTTATGCTGGAATTTCGTGTATTATAGCCAAATCTTTTGCTAGAATATTTTTTAGAAATAGCTTTAATAAAGGGCTTCCTTTAATTGAATGTGATACTGATAAAATAGAAAAAGGTGATAAGTTAAATGTTGACCTGGAAAAAGGTATAATAAAAAATTTGACTAAAAATTTTGATATAAAATTTAATGCTATTCCTCCATTAATGCTAAAACTTCTTCATGATGGAGGTTTGGTTAATCATTTTAAAAAAAATAAAGGTTTTAATATAGATTAAAATTATCAAATTAACATATTCTTAATTTTTAGAAAAATTAAACGACTTTATTTTTTTGTGTCAAATACTGTTAAAATTTTAATTATTTTAGACAAGAAAAATATATGATAGTCAATTTTTAAAATTTATCAAACTAAAATATTACTTTAATATTAAAATAAGAGTGTTTTATTTATAGAAAATATGGGCAAAATTTATAAAATCAAATTTAATTTTTTAATTTTTATTTTTAGTTTTATATTTTTAATTTCCTGTCATAATAGATATTATATAAATAATATTCCGTCAAATATTTTACCACACACTTCTATAGATATGAAAAGCCCAGATTTTTGGATATCTAGAATAGAAAATCCGGATGAAATTATAATGCCTACTTTAGACATTAATATTTTTAATTCTAAAAATTTATATAGGTCAAATTTTTTTAATGATTACAATTTTACCGACGATATCAATAATTTTAATTATAAATCTATAATTTTAGCCAATTTAAAAAGGTATAGAAATAAAGAGCTTTTTTTAGAAAATGGGCAAAGTTTTAAAGATAATGATTTTTATGAAATATATAAAAATTTAGATTTAAAAAATAATTATAAAGTAGAGTTTGGCTTTATTGTAAAAAATACATTTTTGAAAAAGCTTCCTTATAAAGAGAAAGTTTTTACGACGAAAAATAATATTTTTTTTGACGATTTTATAGTAAGCAGCATTAATATTAATACTCCTATAGTTATTTTTTATTATTCTAATGATAATTCTTGGGCTTATGTCGCCAGTGAAGAAATAAGTGGTTTTGTAGAGACAAAAGATTTTGCAATTACCAGCTATGACAAAATATTAAATTTTTTAAAAAATGAGAAATTTGTAATATCTAGCTTTCCTAGATCTGAGATTTTTGATAAAAATAAAAAATATTTTACATTTACAAAAATGGGATCCAGATTTGAGTGTTTAGAGGAGTTAGATGATGGTTATAAAATTTTATTTCCGTTTAGAGCTGATGACGGGACTTTGATAGAAAACGAGTTTTTTGTAAAAAAAGAAAAATTCAATTTTGGGTATTTGCCGTATACTAAAAGGAATATTATTAATACATTTTTTAAATTTTTAGATTCGCCTTATGGTTGGGGTGGAATGGATGGTAATGAAGATTGTTCTGGAATGATATTTGATACTTTTAAACTTTTTGGGATAAATTTACCTAGAAATTCTTTTTATATAGCAAAAAGTATAGATAATGGTTTAGTTTTGGACAAAAATTTATCAGAATTTGAAAAAGAGGAAAAGATCAAAAATTTTGCTGATCCTGGTTGCAGTTTGTTATATTTTCCAGGGCATATTATGTTATATTTGGGAGAAATTGACAATCATTTTTATGTTTTTCATTCTATTTGGCGATATGTAGAAAATAAAGAATCAAAAATAATAAACAAAGTAGTTTTATCAGATTTGTCTTTGGGCGAAAAGAATAATTCTTTACTCAAAAAGCTTAGTATAATCTCAAATTTAAATCTAAAATCTCGAGAATAAAGTTGGAAAAAGAAATAGTCCTAGAAGGGATAAAAGATATTTTAGAAATTTTAAATTTTAGAGAAAGCATAAATTTAAAAGTAAAAAAATTGCTTTTTTTTAAAAAAAATATTGAAAAATATAAAGACGATTTTTTAATAATAAAAAATATTTGTATTGATAAAAATGTTCCTATTTTAGAAATTTCTAGACAAGAATTTTTAAAACTTAAAAAAACGGTTAATTCAACTGGGATTTTTTTGATTTTAGGAATGAAAGATTATGAAGGTATAGAAATAGAAAAAATTCTTGCTGAAAGCGAAAAAGTATTGCTTTTATATAATATTCAAGATCCTGGAAATTTGGGGACAATTATTAGAACTGCAGGATTATTTGGAGTAAACTCTATAATCATAATGGGGAAAAGCATTAAACTCAGTAATAGTAAAGTGCTTAGGGCGATAAAGGGATATTTTTTTGGCACGAAAATAATAGAATCTAAGGATGATAAATTTATTTTTGATATTTTAAAAAGATTAGATTATAAAATTTTTGTTGCAGATATAGGAGATGACAGCTTAGATATTAGAAAAGTTGATTTCACCTTTGAAAAAAAAGCATTTTTATTTGGCAGTGAGGGAAAAGGTTTTCAAGATTTTAATTTCGATTTTGATAAAAAGTTTAATAAAAATATAAAAAAAATTACAATACCATTAGAATGTAATAATTATGACGGTTCATTAAATTTAGCCGTCTCTTGCGGAATAGTATTATTTGAGGTAAATAAGTATGGAAGAAATGCAAAAATTAATAGATTTAAGGAATGATTTTTTAAAAGACATAGAGGAAATTTCGAATAGAGTAGATTTGGAAAATTTTAGGGTAAAATATTTTGGCAAGAAAAGCATTTTATCAGATTTAATGAATATTTTGAGAGATGCTTCTAGTGATAAAAAACCGATTTTAGGTAAAGAAATTAATTCTCTAAAAATAGAATTGAAAAATTTATTCGATGAGAAAAAAAACAGTTTATCTAAAAATTTAGATGAATGTAATACTTTTGATAAAACTATAAAGGGAAACGAGTTTTTTATTTCTAATTTTCATCCTATAACTTTGGTTATGAACGAGGCAATTGAGGTTTTTAAAAGTTTAGGGTTTTCTCTTGCTTATGGTCCAGATATTGAGGCAGATTATTATAATTTTTCTGCTCTAAATTTTCCAGACGAACATCCAGCTAGAGATATGCAGGATACATTTTTTTTAGACGATTATGACGAAAATAAAAAAAATTTTTTACTTAGAACCCATACTTCTCCCGTGCAGGTTAGATATATGAAATATCATAAGCCTCCATTTCAAATTATTTCTCCTGGGAATGTTTATAGATGTGATAGTGATATCAGTCATACTCCTATGTTTCATCAGATAGAAGGTCTGGCTATCAGCAATGATATTAGTTTTGCTAACCTAAAATGGATCTTGACAGAATTTATACACAGAATCTTTGGATATGATATAAATACAAGATTTAGGCCTAGTTTTTTCCCATTTACAGAACCTAGTGTGGAGGTAGATATGAGTTGTGTTATCTGCCACGGAAAGGGTTGCAGAGTTTGTAAAGATACTGGCTGGGTTGAGATCTTGGGGGCTGGGATGGTGCATCCTAACGTCTTAAAAAATGTTTCTATATCGCCAGATGAATATCAGGGGTTTGCCTTTGGGATGGGGATAGAAAGAATAGCAATGATAAAATATGGAATAGATGATATTAGATTATTTTTTGAAAATGATATTAGATTTTTAAAAAAATTTTGTTAATTTTTAAAATTTTGGAGGGACACATGGATATAAAAATAAATGCTAGAAATTGTGAAATCAAAAAAGTAGAAAACGATTATATTGTGGAAAAAGTTGAGAATTTATCTAGGTTTAATTTGAATTTAAAAAGTGTCAATGTAAATGTGAAAAAAGAAGGTTATGGAGTAAAAATAGAATTATTTTTAAATGCCTTGGCGAAAAACTTTATGATGGAAAAAAAAGGCGAAACTATTATGGAAGTGATAGATATAATAGTTGAAAAAATGGCTGTAAACCTAATAAAACATAAAGATAAAATAAAAGATCATAAAGCTTTAAAACTAAATACTTTGATAGAAGAAAAAGATTTTAATGCGGTGGAAGTAATTTACAAAAGTAAAGATTCACTAGAAGTTTTGTCAAATAGTGATGCAATAGATAAATTGGTTAATAGCGAGGATACTTTTTTAGTTTATAAAGAAATGTATTCAGAATCTATAAATGTTGCAGTTAAAAAAAATGGTATTATAGAAATAATAGAAGGATAATTTTAAAAAAATTTTTGGAGAAATTTTTTGAAAATTTTAGATATTATTGTTCCAGTTTTGGACGAAGAGGATCTGATAGAAGCCTTTTATTATGAAGTTTTAAAGACTTTTGACGGGAAAAATTTAGATTTGGAAATACATTTTATATTTGTAGATGACGGTTCAAAGGATAAAACCTTAGAAAAAATAAAAGATCTTATTTTTTTAGACAAAAAAGTTTTTTTTATTAGTTTTTCTAGGAATTTTGGGAAAGAGGCAGCAATTTTAGCAGGACTTAAAAAAGCTACTGGCGATTTGTTAGTTATAATGGATGTAGATATGCAGGATCCACCAGATTTACTTTTTGAGATGGTTAAAATTTTAGAGAATGAAAAAATTGATGCTATTTTGACCGCTAGGAAAGATAGAAAAGGAGAACCTATAATAAAATCTTTTTTTTCTAATTGTTTTTATTTTGTTTGCAATTTGTTTTCAAACTTTAAACTAAAACCTGGAACTCGTGATTTTTGTATGATGAAAAAGCATTATAAAGAGGCTTTGCTTCTTTTGAACGAAAAAAAAAGATTTTTAAAGCTTATTTTTCCATTTCTTGGCTTTAATGTGAAATATTTAGAATATAATAATAAAAACAGAATATCTGGGACAAGCAAATGGAGCATTTATAAACTAATTTTTTATGCTATTGACGGAATAATAGGGGAAAGTACTATTTTTAGTATTTTCCCTTTTTTTATTATGTCCGGATGCTTTGCTATTTTTTTGGCAATTTTTTTCTATTTACTTTTTCAATATTTTTATTTTCACACAATTAATCAAATCTTGATACTTTTTGAAATTTTTATTTTTTTATTTGGAATGAATTTTTTTATATTGGGAATATTTGGACAATATATTAATAGGATTTTTATTGAGGTCAGAAATCGTCCTCATTTTATAATAAAAGAAGAAAATTAAAAAAGTCTTTTTTACTAAAATCAAAAAAAATTAAAAAATTTTGAAACTTTTATAAAAAATTTTTCTCTAACTGTATTATAGGATAGGTAAAAGAGGAAAATAAAATGGATATAAAAGAAATAAATATAATTTTAGAATATTTAAATTTACCTAAAAATGCCTATTATGCATCTTTTTTGGAAAAAAAACTTTCTAAAGAAGGTAAACTAGCTCTAAAAGAACAAGAAAAAGCAATAAAATTTATAGATTTAGCAAAAGATATAAATTTTGACATAGAAAATATAAGCATTTCTGAAACTCTTTCTCCTAAATTAGAAAAAATTTCTGCAAAGAAAAAATTTTCCATTAATTTTGATAAAATATTAACAGTGATAAAAGAAATTTGGGTTGTTCCTTTATTCGTGATTACATTATTTGGAAATTTATCAATTTTTAACAAAATCAAAGACAAAATTCAAATCATAAAAAAGCTAAATACTTTTAAAGTTTATGAATTTAATAAAAAAGATAATAATTATGATTATTTATTGACAGATTATAAATTGAATCTGAATAAAAATGCTTTATATTTTAATAATAAAGAAGATTTTTCATTTGATTATAAAAATGACGATTTGGAGTATATAGGGAATATAAAAAAATATAAAGACATATTTGAGAGTGCTGAGATTTCTAAAAATTATTTAGATCTTTTAGAGAATATTGGAAGGCAAAAAATGAACTATAAAAAATTAAAAAATGTAATAAATCAAGCTCTTTTGGAACAACATAAAGTTAATATTATTAATAAAGATAAAAAAAATGGAGGAAAGTAAAATGGATATAAGGAATTTAAAAATTTTTAAAGTAATTAGTTCTATTATATTATTTACTTTTTGTGTTTTATTACTTAGGGATTATTCTTATGCAACTAGCATTAATCCAACTATTCCAACTCTTAGTGAGATAAGAAAAAATGCCGGCGAGCAGTATACCAGAAGTTTTGTATATTTAGGGGTAAATGAAGAAGTTGCTATAGAAAACAATGCTAATAAATTTATAAATACCATTAGTAATGCTTATGAAGAACATAAAAAAGAAATTAATGAAACTTTCACTGAGAGACAAAATGAAGTAAATAGCAATAAAGCTGCAAATATAAATAGGATTCAAAAAGAATATAATAAAGACAAATCAAATTTATATAACAATTTTGTTAATCAAAGAGCTAAATATGATAGCGAATATCAAGCTAAAAGATCAGATACTATATCAATGTATGATAAAGATATACAAGAAGCTAAACAAATTTTAAGAAGGTATCAGGCATCTAGTGGAAGATTAGATGCAGCTGATAAAAATAGTGCAGGTGCTAGTGGTGTTAAGAAAGATATAAGCAAAGCAAATAAAAAAGCTAGCAAATTTGGAGGTAGGGTTAATGGAGCGGATACATCAGGTATCAAGATTGACAATTCTTACGGTCCCAAAATTAGGAAAATGCAGGCCAAAATAGCATCTTTAGAAGAAAATAAAGCTAAATCTTTGCAAGGTTTAGAAACTAGAAGGAATTATTATTTACAAAGCTCAGAATCTAATTATCGTCAAGATCTTGATAATTTAGATATGAGAACTAATGGATATATTGAAGAATTAGAAAATTTAACTAATGAAAGACTTCTTGCATTAGAAATAAAAAAAGAAGAAGGAATAGAAGATTTATATAATAATAGTATGTCAGAAATAAACAAATATTTATTTAATGAAAATGATGGGATTCTCTATAAAGCATATGACTGGGATGAAAAAAGCATTATGAGAGATTTAAAGGTTTCTTCTGAGGGAAATAAATCTATTAAAACCCAAGATAGAGAAGGCGGATATATAGGGGATTTAAAAAAATATAATGCTATCCAAGAAACTTTGCAGAGTAATAAAGCTTTAAATTATTTAAATACTGCAGAGAAATATTTAAAATCAGGGGCGAATAACGGACTTGATATTGCTAAAAAATATGTAGAAGAAGCGAGCATGTTAGGAAAACAGGTTACTATAGTTGAGCCAAAGAAAGAAACAGGCGAGAAAAAGATTTCAAATAAAGAAGTAGAAATTGGTTATGAAGATAAAGTTGGTAAAAAAGGTGCAGAAATAGTAGAAGGACAAGATAGTTCTTCAAAAACGGTCGTTCCTTTAGAAAATTTGAAAAGCAAAAAAAATACATTAAAGGAACACATAGATAAAGAGTCAGAAGGGATAAAAGAAGGGCAGAATAAAAGTACAGATGTTGCTGTTAATCAAATGGATGAAAAAAATAAATCTGATATGGAATATCAAAAAGATTTAACTTTGGAACAAATACAAGATCTTGTTAATTTTGTGAATCAAATAGAATATTATTTAAATTTAGCTTGGCCAGAGGGAGCAGTTTCTGGACATAATTATGCTCAAGACGAAGTAGAAAAAGCAGAAAAAATGGTGGAAGAAGCAGAAGACGACCTTACTGGAGCTGTTATTGCATTATCTTTAACTTTGGGGTTAGGGTTAGTTTCTCTTATTTTCTCAATTTCGAATCTTGTTGCAGCAACGGCGACATTAGGTATGGCATCGGCATTAGTATGGTCATGTCCATGTGTATGGGCGGCTGTTATTGTAACTATGGGTATTTTGATAGCATTAACAATTGTTAATGCATTATTAACGGTAGCTGGGATGGTAGTGGCAATTTTGTATTATGTATCATGTCAGAATGAACTCAAAGCTGCCCTAAAAGCAAAGCAAAAAGCAGATGCAAAAGCGAGTGCTTATAGCAATGCTTTATACGGTATAGTACAAAATGAATCTGAATCAGATGAAGATTTTCAAAAAAGAAAGGAAGCTAGCGATACATCTTATACCAGATATTTAAAAGCTCAATATGATTATCAAAGAGCTTTAAGTGAATTTAGAGCTACTTTTTATGATGCATTTAAGGGATTTTTTCCAGGACCATTAATGATAAAAAAGGTAAGAGAAGGAATAAAAAAGATACATGATTTGATTAAAAATAGAAAATTGTCAGAACTTTCAGAAAAGGATTTAAAAAAATTGCAGGATCTTTTGTATAAATATGGATTTGTAAAGGCATCAAAAAACTTAAAACTAAGAATGGCTATGAATAATTTATCTGATAAGTTTGATAAATATCAAAGAGCTTTAAAAGAATTAGAAGAAGATCAAACTAAAGTACAATATAAAGATCCAGAGACAGGAGAAATTTCAGAAATTACTATGGCTGAAGCCTACAAACAATTTAATTTTTGGTCAAATGTAGCTGCTTATTTACAAGAAAAAATTGAATATTTATATGCCAATCAAGACAATAAGACGAAGATATGGATAGCCCTTAATAATGCTACTGCTGATGTATTGGGTGGATATAGGGTAGAGAAAAGATATGATAAAGAAACAGGAGCATATTTAGGGGTAGGATATGTGTATACAAAAGGAGCTTTTGGAATTGCTATGGACGCAATATTAAAAGTTGTAAAAAATATTATGCACTTTATTGTTACTAAGTTTACAAGTAATGAAAATGTTATAAAAACAGCAGAATTTATAAGCCAACTTTATGTTAAAACTGTAGTTCTTTATTTTTTTGAAACAGCAAAATCTTTTATAACTCCTATATTTGGTGGAGTGCAACAGATACAACAGTTAGAAGCAGCATTTTCTCAAGGTGGAGTTAAAGATGTGTTTGCAACTATAGGTGGAGGAATGCTTGGGACGGTAACAGATACTGTTGGTGGGCTTTTGGGTATGAAACAAGGATGGCTGGTATCATTTATGAAAGGTGAAAGTTTTATGAAATCAGTTGGCTGGGATAAAATAAAAGACTATGGTACATTTCTTGATACTTACCTAGAAAATTATGATCCTATGAAAGCTTTAAAGCTAATTGCTCAAATGGCAATAGGGAGGATGGACAGTGCTAAAGCAAAAGGACAGTCTTTGGGTGCAATGGACGCTATTAAAGATACTGCAAAAGTAACAGGTGGATATTTTAGTAAAATTGGCAGTATGTTTGCACGAGGTGGGGCTTATATTGCATTAGGAGTTGCTATGATAGTTTTATTGCCTTTAGCGCTGCCTGTTTTATTGCTGACAGATCTTGTTTTAACAGTAGTATCTGGGATTATAGATAAAGGAAAAGATATTTATACAACTGCAAAAGATGCTTATGAGAGTGAAGATGGATTTTGGGCAAGTGTTGGAAATAGTACTTTTGTTGAGAGTGTTGGCAATGTTATGAAAAATTCTGGGAAAATGGTAGCAAATGTAGCAACTGGTGTGTTTAGCAAAGTTTCTGAAGCACTTGGTGGAGGAATTATCGGAGGCATTCTGGGTGGAATAGCGGCAGGAGTGGCAACTCTTGCTACTATTCCTTTAGTTGGTATATATGCAACCTTTGGAGTTATGTCTGCTATTATGGGAACTGATAATGGAAATGAATCTACCACATATAATATTACTACTCAATTAGAAAATGTTTTAGCGAATGGTGGAATTCTTAGTGCCATTGGTACAATGGCTAAAAGCATTGGAAAATTTGCAGCAAATGCATTTATGGATTTAGATGTAGATGCTCTTGGTGTAATGTCTGCCGCTCAAGCTATATCTAGTATTGCACAAGGGGTGAGACAATTAACTGAAAATATACAGACATTAGGGTTTTTAGTTGTCAGTGCTATGACAGGAAACTGGGCTCTAGCAGCTCTTGCTGTGCCGGTAAAAATATTTGATAATTGGTATAATAGGACTATTCAAGGAGTAGCAAAACAAAAGAAAGATAACGCTTTAAGTGCATTAAAAAATTCATTCAAAGATGGTGAATTGGAATTATCAACATTAGATATTAGTACAGATAGTCAAGTGGCTGCTATTTTAGGTATGGTTGATGTTAATGATGGTGGATATGTCACGATAGATGGAAAACAGGTATTTATGAATAAATTACACTTAGAGGAATATATTGCTTCTGGAGGAAATATTTCAGAGATAGGGGTATCTATTAACGGAGAAATTAAAACTTTTAATCTTTCTAATTTTTCTGATAATTTAAGGCAAAGTGTAATTTCGCAAATGTCAACAAGTAGATTAAGCTTGATGGCAGATAGTTTGTCAAAAAAACAAAGAAATGAAAAAAATGGAAAAATGCAAGAGATATTACAATCAACCAAAGATCTTATATCTAAACAAATGATTAGTAGAACTAGTAATGATATGCTTAATGCTCTAAATTCAATAAGTAACGATCCTGATACGAATATAGAAATGAAAGAAATAAATAAAAAATATGAAAGCAAAGGCCTTACAGAGGAATTAAGGGAACAGGCAGCTTTGGGCGATAAGAATGCTATAAAAAAATATAATTCTATTTTAGAAGATATAGGAAAAGAAGAAATAACAATAGGTGATGTTACTATGACTGTGAGACAATTAAGCATTATGACTGGTCATGATTTTTCTGAAGAAATATTGTCTGATATGTCTTTAGGTAGAAATAATATCAATAAAACTATATCTGTGGCATTAAAACAACCAAAAATTCAAACAACTGTTCAGGAGACTATAACATTTAGAAATGTTAAACAAAATGAAATTGCTAATTTACATAACAATGTAGAAAAAATAAAAGAATCAGTAGAAGAATTTATTGATGAAGATCTAGAGGAAAAAAAGATAAGATTAAAAGAATTAAATGATGCTAATGATAAAGAAACAGCAGAAATAGAAAAATTAGAAAAAGAAAAGAGAGTAGTAGAAGATAAAGATTATAGAGAATTTTTTGATGATGATGATAATACTCGAATTGCAGAATTAAAAAAAAGAATTTCTGATCTAGATACAGATATAAATAATGACGAAACAGAAATAGGAAATATAACTAAAAAAATTAAAGTTAGCGAAACAGAGTATCTTGATATAGAGAATAAGAATAAACTACTCAAAAGTCAAAATGACGAGCTAGATGTTGACATAGAAGGACTAAAAGGAGAACTTACAAAGTTAAAAAAGAATTTAAAAGATCTTAATGAAGATAATTTGGGGATAGAAAAAGAAAAATCCAGATTAAGAGCAGAAATTAAAAATGATAACGATGAATATGAAGGCTTGGATGCACATATTACAAAATTAAATAAAGAAAAAGCTGATTTTGAAGACATGATAAATACTGATCAAAATAATATTAACAAGAATAAAGAGGAAATAGAAAATTTAAAACAAAAACAAGAAGCTCTTGATGAAGAATATGAAGGAGAAATGAATAAATATAATAATAAAAAAAATGATTTAGAAAACGAAAAAAAACAGTATGAGGCATCACAAGAAAATCTTAAGTTAGAACAAAAAGCATTACATGAAGACTTAAAAGATATAGAAGCAAAAATAACAGAAAAAAAATCAGAATTGCGAAAAGAATATGAAGAAACTCATAAGCCTCCTACAAAAGATTCTTATATAAAAATTGCAACCAATATTTTTAAGAGAATGAAAGAAATTACAGGAGTAAGTAGAAAAACCATGGACTTGAGGGACGAGATATCTGATTATATGAAAAACTATATTGGAAGTGATCTGGTAAAAATAGGGACCCCACCAGTGAGAGATAGTTTGGGAGCTATGACTGTAAAAAAGTTTCTTGAAAATAAAGATGATATTATTGAACAGTTATTTGGAAAAGATGCAAGCCCTGAAACAGCTCCTTTTGTGCAAAGAATGTTTAACAAGGCAAATAAAGACTATCAAAAAGGTTTAAATGCTTTTGTATCAGAAGGAGTTGTAGAATTAGAAAACAATAAAGTAAAAATTGACAACGAAATAAATATAAAGGAAGGAGAAATTTCTTCGCTAAATAAAAATATAGATAATGTTAACAAAAATATTAATTCACTTAAAAAACCTCCAATCAAAGATTTAGGGTATGGAAAGAAAATAATTGATTTAGAAAATGAAAATATAAAACTAAACAAAAATATTGACTCTAATAGAAATAAAATTGATAAAAATAATCAAACAATAATTTCTAATAAAACAAAAATGAGTAGTTTAGCAGATAATATTAATATTAAAAAAAATAAATTAGATGGTTTAAATACTTTAGACGACTCAGGAATAGTAAGAAAAATCAATGATATAGAAGCATTGCTTGAATTAAAAAACGATCAAAAAATTACAAACCAAAAGAGTATAAATGAGAATACAGATACAATAAATAAAATCAAAACTATAATTGAAAATGATGAAGACAGTATAAACAAGAAAAGAAATAATATTATAAAGTCTCAAAAAGAAAAATTAGATAGTGAAGCAGAATTAAATAGCTTTGGTCCTGGAAAAAAATTAAAAAGGATACAGGAATTAGAAGATCAAATAAAGGCAAAAAAGGAATCAGATTCTTACAAAAATTATAGAGCAAGAAAAGGCAGTTTAGAAACAGAAATAGAAGACCTTAGACAAGGAAAAGCAAAATTAAAAGACAGCAGTATAACTGTTGATGAGTTTTATAATCTGGCTAAAAAATATAAAGATTCAAAATTAGCAGCTACAGGTGATGATAGTAATATTAATGTTAAAAATGAAATCTTTAAAGAAAATTTTGAAGCCTTAGAAAGTAATTTGTCTGGCGATTTTAAAGATAAGCAAAAGATTACTTTAGAGTTTGTAGATAATGCTGGAGGAGAAAGAGCAGAAATTTATTATAGAGAAAAAATCAGAGAATTAATGTTTATGCGTGGGGACGCTAATTTCTTTTCAAAAGAAAGAAAAGATCTTTCTGAAATTATAGATAAGACTGAACTTGCAGTGGCTAATTTTGAAATTCATAGACTTTTAAAAGTGAAAAATGAATTAAAGATGCAAAATGATACAGAAGAAAATAATTCTGAAGCATTAAAGAATGAATTAAAAAAGAATAACAACACAAAAAGTGTTGATAATATAAAAGATTTAGATAAAGAATCTAAAGAAAATTTACAAAAGATTAATAAAGATAGATTAAAACTAGAACAAGAGAGTAAAAAGATTCTTGAGAATGTTGTAGGAAAAGAGAAAAAAGGAATAAAAGCAGAGGATTTGGATTTTACTGAGCTAGGGACAAAAAATTTGTCAAAAGTGCAAGATTATTTAAAAATTGAAAAAAGCTTAAATAATTTATACGGAGATGAGATTGCGATAATGGCAGAAAAGAACAAAGTATATATGAAAGAGTTATTTAAAAATGAATCAGATAAAGCTTTAAAGAATGTAGAAATATATATAGAAAGCTCAGAAGATAAAGATGTTTCCTTATTAAAAAACAATTTGAAAAATTTTCAAGATTCGGCAACTTCAGAATTAACTTCTTTATTAAAGAATGAATTAAAAGATGTAGAAGGTGTAAAAGATTTTGCATTTTTACTTGTAGACGATGTGCAAACAAAAATAAAAAATCACACACTTAAAGATGAAGATGTTGAAGATCTTGCGAAAACAATTCTTGATAAGGGTGGAAGCGAAGAAACAGTTTCTAATGTGAAACTTATTGTAAAGACTGTAAAAGATCTAGATAATATTGCAGAAAATTTTGGTAATGTTGCTGATAATACAAAGAAAATTGATGCTATTAAAAAGTATAAGCAAGATATGAATGATTTAGTAGAAAAATCTGATAGTACTATAAATTTAGTGAAATCGAAAATCAATGCAAAGATAGATCAGAATTTAAATGAAAGTTTAAATGATATTGAGAGAGAGAATTCATATTTATTGACACAAAAATATAAATTAAAAAAAGGAGTAGGAGAAACTATAGAAATAGACATAAATGGGGAAAAAGAGCAAAAAACCTTAGCCCAGATAGAGCAAATGATTAACAAAAATAATGAGGAAAAAGAAAATTTAATAAAAAATGCTAATTCTCAAAAGACAAAATATGCAATTTCTTTTACGAATAGACAATATGAAGTTTTGAGAACTGTAAACCATAATGTATTAAATGAGTTTGTTTCTGGGTATGAAGAAGCTGCACAAAATGGCATTTCATTAAAAAATTTCAATACTAAAAAAGGCGAAGGACGAGAAACAGGTGTTATTATAAGAAGGTCAGTTCTTAGTAAAATTGAAAACGGAGAAATAGAATTAAGTTCTTATGCAATTGAACATAATGGGAAAAAGCTCTCTCTTTCACATTCTTCATTAAAGGATCTTGTAAAAGAGAATGATTTTCAAGGTTCATATTCTAAAGAAATGCTAACAAATATTATAAAAAGAGAAAAATTAAACGAAAAAAGAATAAAATTGGCTAAAGAAAATTTAATTAATATAACAGAAGGAGGAAAAGATACAGAAAAATCATTAGAAATCAAGACTTCTAGATCTTTTACTCCGATAAAAGATGCAATTTTAGCTAGTAATAAAGAAATAAATAAAAAGAAATTCTTAGAAATTTTAAATGAAGAATTAGATAAAAATTCCGGAACATCTTTAGGTGATAAGATAAAAGGGATTTTCCCTATGACTGATATAGGCAAAAAGAAAGATGCAATTCAAGAATTGATAAAAATAATAGAAAAAGTTGATAAAGATACATTTACTAGTCAAGATTTTGAAATTGATAAAGATGGTCGAAATGTTTTAGGTAATGCTATACAAAAGCTTGGTATGTATTCTGGGCAATCTGCAATAAATATGCTTAAAGCAGCAGGATACGATATAGATAAAAACTTTGAAACAAAATTTGTATCAAACTTTAAGACAAAAGAAGTTTTTAACAGAACTGGAATTTTAAAAGAAAATCAAGAAATGCTAAGACAAGATGTTTCTAACGATTTAAGGAATGAATTAAAAGTTTTAACTATAAAACAAAATATTTCGAAGTTGGATTTGGATAATGATATAGACAGTTTGGATATAACGAAGATGAATAAAAAAAGCGATAAGATTTTTGATAATATTTCAGAGAATATAATTGAGAAAAATAACGATAATTTAGGAAAGGTGTGCAAAAAACTTGTTGATGGTTTGTCAGAAGATAAACAAGCTGAATATAAAGAGATAATTGGTGCTGATAATAAATTAAACAAAGAAAAAGCAAGAACTCTATTGACTAATTTATCTATGAAAGAATTTGAAAAGGCTTTGGCTGATACTAGTAATTTAGATGATGCATCTAGAGATAGTCTGAAAAAAACATTTGGGATTGTAAAAGAGTTGGATTATAAAAAAGAAGCTTTAAGCATGCCATCTTTGGTAGAAAATATGATGAAAGAAACAAATGCTGATATGGCAGTTTTAAATACTACTGTGAGAAATAAAATAAATCCAATTTTAGCTGAAGATACTAAAGAATTAGAAGATTCTTATAATATGTTTAAAAATATTCCAGAAGATAAAAGAACCCAAGAGCAAAAAAATATAATTTTAAAGCATGAAAATATTGTTATGGCTAAAAAATTAGACTATTGTTTAAACAAGTTAAAAGAGGCTGATAGAACTTTTGGAACGATAGACATAGATACTGATGTTATGGATACGATAAAAAACATAATAAAAAACGGAAAGCCTTTTTCACAGCAGTCAGAATTAAATAAAATGTATCTTTCCAAAGGACTCCAATTATTGACAAGTAATTTGAACGGACTGGAAGGAGATAATATTTACGATAAAGACGGAAAAGTTAGGTATACAAGAAGTGGTATAAGAGATTTAACTAATAATGTGAATAAATTTGTAAACCAAGAATTAGAAGATAATAAGGTTAGGTTCTTTAAGAAGCTTGATCAAATGATAGAAGAGCCAATGGCAAACATACAAAAAGCAATGGTAGAGAATATTATTAACACGAAGAATAAAGGTAACACAATAACTTATAAATTCAACAATAAAGAATTGACTATAAATAGAAATGATGAACAAGCAGTAAGGACTTTTATAAAAACAGCGTCTTATGATGATATAGAAAACAATTTAGGTAGTGATTTAAATAGTGATAAAATTTTATCAGCAGCATTTCCTGGATATAAACCTGGAACAAATTTAACCAGCACACAGGCAGAAATTATGAGAGCTATAACATTAAAAATGGCTGAAGGGCATCATCCTATTGAGAATGGAAAATTTTCTGCCAGAGAGACTTCTTTTGCTGATGTAAGTATGGGACAATCTCAAAATCAGCTTTTAATGATGGCGGCTAATGATGCTGGATATATTGCTGCTCTTGGTATGGGAGGAGGAAAAACCCGAGTTTATCCTTTGGTTATAGCATCTCAGATGATGACCGGTAAAGCAGGAACGGCTGAAATTTTGGTTTCTGCAAGACAAGAAGTTACAAATATGTTAGGAACAGACGAAAAAGGAAATATTTCTGGTGGTGGAAATACCGCTATTATGAAAAGATTTTTTGGTGTTGATATGCAAAATGGAGTTAAGCCAGAGGGAGTTAATGACAACGAATATTTAGTTAAAAAATTAAATAATGCAACCAATAAAACAATTTTTGTCTTTGACCTAGAGACTAGGGGACATTTGGCTCATGAAATTAGAGAAGATAAAAGATTAAACAAATTAAACGATATAGGAACAGTTGCTATAGATGAGGCAGATGCTTTGGCTTTAAGGCAACAATCTTTTATAAATGCTAGCAAAAAAGCTGCATCTCATGGCGAAAAATATCAAGTTATAAAAACTTTAGAAATATACACCAAAGTAATAGATGATATGAAGAAAAAAGATCCTTTAATAGAATCGAAAGTCTTTAAAAATGAAAACGGAATAAATTCTATGAATGCTCAGGTTTTGGATAATATGTTAGAAGAAATGAAAAAAGACAAAGCTTTAACTAACATGCTTTATAATCCTGCTGGAGTTACTACTTTAGAAGACGATAAAATGAAAGGACAGTTTCAATATACAATAGAACAAGTTTTAAGAGCAAAGCAGGAATTAAAAAATGGAGACACAGTAGGCGGTTATAAGTCAGACAGTGTTAGCGGGGTTCAGTTTGGAGTCCAGGATGGAGTAAGCATTAATTCTGTTGCCACCCAAGTAATAGATTCTTATCTTAAAAAAGGTGGAAACATGGATCAATTTAGTTTAAAAAACTTTGAAAACACTATGGATATAAAGTCTCTGGATGAGTTTAAAGCAGAAGTTTCTGTTACTACCGTAGAGGCATCAACACAAGAAATTTTGACTAAAAATCAAGGTGTAAAGTTAAATGTATTTGGAGGATCTGGTACGGTTTATGGAGCTAAAACTATAAGCAAGGCAGTTTCAGCTCCAGTTTTGGAAATATCAGAGGGAACTTTTACAGATTATAGCTATAAAACGGCGATAGTTGGGGATAAAACAACTAGCGATATGGCTTCAGATTTTATGAATAATAAAAAAAGTGAAGCAAATTGGGGGAAATTAGCTATTCAAGATCATAAAAATATTCGAAAGAATTTAATGAAAACATTAGAAAATAGAGTACAAGGCGATGAAGAAGCTATAAAATTTTTAGATAAAGTTTCAGCAATTACTAAAAAAACGGACAGAGTTTCAACAGCAGAATTTGCTTCCGATTATGGAAAAGAAGGCGAAATAATAGACAAAGTATTTAATAAAGAAGGAGAAACTGGATATAGAAGCCTGGGAGAATTAATTAGAACAGGAAAGGTTAAATATCAAGATGACGGCTTCCATGAAGTTACCCAAAAAGGTGAAATAGGGAGACTTGTAGATGTTTCTATGATGGATATTTTAAAATCTAGAACAGCAGTGAAGGCTATGTTAAATGATAATTTGGAAGCTGCAGAAAACTTAGTTAATAAGCTGGAAACGAAAAAGATTTATGTTATAGATAATTACACAAATGCAGATAATGTCAGCCCTCTTGCTAAAAAAGTTTCTGAAAATGAATATTCCGTATTTGCTACAAATAAAGCAGGACGAGGTATGGATTTTAAAGGGAAAATGGAACTTTTGGTCTTAGATGCTGAAAAAATTTCTAAAAATGATTTGCTCCAAATTCTGGGAAGGGTAGGTAGAGGATCATCAAAGGATACTTTTTCTAGAACGGTTGCTGTAGATGTTTCTTCTATGAAAAAAAGATTTGAATCTTCAAAACAGCAAATAGAAGCAAAACTTAAAGATTTAGATAAATCTGAGTTTTATAAAAATGCATTAAAGGCAAAAGAAGGCGATAGAACAATAAAACAACAAAAAATTATACAAGAATATAATGAATTAAAAACAGAAGCAAGCAGATATGGTTCATATATAGAAGATATAGAAAATGGAGATGTTAGGAAATCTGTCAGTGAGATGATACAGGATAATTCTGTAGTTTTAGCTAATGAAAAAGCAAATGCTTCTGCACTTTATCAGATTTCAGAAGGAGTAAGAACAGCACTTATAAAACTTCCTCTTGAAACAATGATAAAAAAAGCAACTGGAAAAGATAAATTAAAATTAGAGTTAATTAGAGATGAATTTTTAAGAAAAGCAAAAGGTCAAGAAGCAGATTTATATAGACAAGAAGATGGAGAATATAAATCTGGTATGGATACATTTAAAAAATCGTTAAAATCTACTCTTGATTTGTCAGAGCAAGTATATGGGATGTTGTCTAGTGATAAACAGAAATATAAAGTAACTAGGAGAATGATGTTAGGAATAAATGATGGAATAGAAGATAAAAATTTATTAGCAGAACTAAAATATAGAAGAAAAGATATAGAAGGAACAAAGAAAACTTTGGATAGTATTTTAAAAACAGATTGGAACGAATTAATGTTAGATGTTGAGGAAAGGGTAGAAAAATCTGGAATTTATACAATGGCTCAAATTAACTCTTCTCAAAGTTTAGGGGCGGCTTCAACAGTATTAGATACAGCTCTTTATATAGCGAAAGATATTTCTTATACTAAAAAAATGATGAAAGACGAAGATTTGGTTCAAAATGTAAAAATTACTAATACTGCTCTCACTGGAAATCAAAATAAAGGGGTGTTTAAATTTAACACTAATGATGAAACTTTGATAGCTCATAAATTGGAAACTATGAAAAAGGATAATTGGAAATTTGAATTAAATAACGATAAATATAAAGTTTCTCAAATAATTTTAACTCCAAAGCAGTATAATAGAATACAAAAATCTCCTCTTGTAAAAAAGATAGTAGATGAAGCAAGTCAAAATAAAAATTTAAAAATTATGGTAGCATCTAGTGAAAATATGATTAAAAATAATAATGTGTTTTCTTATGAAGATTTTGGAACTAAGAAAGTAGATAAGAAAGTTGATTTTTATCAAAATATGAAAGATAAAAAGATTGTTAACTTTGGATCTAATTTTGAAGATAAAGCCAAAGATAAAACTGCAAAAGAATTATTTAGAAAAAGGATACAGGATAAAAATTTGGGAATAAAAGAAGAAGATTGGCAATCAGGAGATGTAGTTATAAATGTAGATGCAAAAAGATGGGAAGAATTGTCAAAATCAGAGAAAAAAGATTTTACAGAAAAATTTAAAAACAAAATAGCTGAAATAAAAGACAAAAAAGCTGATGCTAATATTACTCTCGCAATTTCATCAGACAAAACTAATACAACTATCTCAAAAGATTTACAAACTTTGAATAAAGTTCAGAATGTTTTTGAAAGAAAAGAATTGTTTTTACAAAGGCAAAAATTGATAAAAGAAAAAATGTATGAAGAGAGAAATGAAAAGACAGCAAACTTATTAAAAACGAGAGATGAAATAAAATCAATAAATGCAGATATTTTAAAACAAAAACAAGAGATAGAAACTTTAGAAAAAGAAAAAGAAATTTTTGAAAATAAATCCAAAGAAAAAGAGCTTATAAACTATACAAAACAAAACTACGCTGATATTTTGAAAACAAAAGATTTGACCAAAGAAAAAGAGTTAATTTTACTTACAATTAATAGAAAAATTAAGAGTAGAAAGATCTCTTTTAAAGAGAAAGGATTAAAAGAAGAAGATAAAAATTCTATAGAGAATATGAATAAATTTTCATCTATAAGCGATATACAAAAGGAAATAGACTTTAATAGAGATAATCTTGTTAATTTAAATAGAATTATAAAAACATCAAAGGATAATATTATAAGGCTTTCTAAAATGGAAATAGATGAGATGGATCATTCAAAGACTGCGAATAAAATTAAACAGGAAGTTTTATCTTTAACAAATAATCTTTCAAAAATAGAAAGTAAATTAAATTTATCTGAGGATATATCAGCAAAAATCTCATATTCGATAGATAAAATTAAAAAAGAAATGTTGAATTCTAATCTTTTGGGACAAATTAAATTAAAGGCAGGAAAAGAAGAGGAAATAATATCAAAAGGCACTAGAAAAGAGTTAAATAATTTACGAGAAGAATTAAATGAAATTAGCAGAAATTTAGTTTCAATTGAAGAAATAGATAATCAAATAAACGAATTTAAAAAAGAAACACTAAAGACTTTAAATATTGAAAATAATGAAAATATAAAAAATCAAAAAGCAGAAATGGAAGAGAAAATAGAAACTTTAAAACAAGATTTAAAAAATAACGAAGAAAAATTAAAATCTAAAAATGAAGAATTGGATATACAATATAACAATATTCAAGATATAAATAATAAATTTAATAAAGAAGCAAATGAATTATATTTAAACTCTTTAAAGTATGATATAACTATTGCATCTAAAGAAATAGACAAAAAAATCTTGGATGGAGAAAAAATAAAAGAAGATGATAAACTTGATCTCAAAAAAGATACTACTAAACTCGAAACTATAACAGATAATGAAATTGCAAAATTAATCTTAGAAAAGACTGCTTTAGAAAAAGAATTAGATAAAGATACTTCAAAAATCACATTGTATGAAAAAGAGAAAGAAAAATATAAAGAACTTTCGTCAGATGTTAATCTTGAAGAAGTAGCAAAAAGTCAGATCCTAAGCCTTAATAACAAAATTAAAGCAATAAGACAAAAAAATGCCAACAAAATCGATAGAATGTATGAGTTAACTGCTATTTTAGATTCGAAAAATTTTGATAATTATTTTAAGGAAAAGAAGGAAGAATTGGAAAATGTTAAAGATGAAACTGAAAAGGAATGGAAAGAAGAGAGAATAGACAAATTAGATAAAATTAATCAAGCTTTTATTGACGAGAAAAAAGGAGAATTTTCAAAAATTAGCGAAGAAAGAAAAAAATATATAGATTCTAAGTTAAATCAAAAATATTTAGATAATTTAAATAAACTTTTCTCTCTTGATAATTATGATTATGTAGTTATGGAGTCTGTAGAAGATATAGAAAAAGTAATTAAAGAAACAGAAGGGGAAAAGGACGAACTTTTACAAACTATTAAAAATGCAGTAGGCTCTAGTGCTATACTCGATATGTCCAAAGAAGATTTGGGCTCTTTTGAGTCAGAAGATAGAACTGAGAAAGTTTTAATTTCTTCCGAATCAGGCTTAATAAGCGAGTCAGAAGATTCAAAAGATGTTTCTTTAAATGATATTTCTTTAATTGATGAAGAAAAATCTATTACTAAGGATCAATTAAAAGAAATTTATAATAATGATAAAGATGCTTTTTATGAAAAAGTTATGCAAAATTTAAAAACAAACGAATACAAGACTTTTGAATATGCTAAGGCTAAAGATACTTTTGGAAAATTAAATAGTTTAGATGAAAAAATTGCAATTTTAACAGAAAGACAAAGTATTTTAAGGGCGATGAATCCTGATAATTTATCCGATTTTATATTATCAGATTATCTAGAAGAAAATTATGTAGATGAAGAAAAGGGTGCTGAAGATTATAAATATTTAAAAGCACAAGAAATTGGGAATGTTATTTTATCCACAGATGAAAAAGTTCTAAAAGAATATAATAAATTTGACAATGAAAGAAGAAAAAATTTATTTGCGATAGAAAAAGAAGGCTTTGAAAATAGTCTTGGATTTTCTTACCGTTTTAAAAATTTCTTTAAAGGAATTTTTGATAAAATGTCAGACTGGATTAAATATCATTTTAATAGAATTAAAAATGGCTTTGTGATGCCAAAAATTAAAGCAGATTCTTTTATAGGGTTTCTTTATAATCTTTGGGCTATAATTTCTCCTTTATTTTCTGCAATAGTAATAGTGATTTTAGCTTTGTTATATGTTCCTGCTATTATTTTAGGAGGAGTGGCATCATTTGTTTTAGCTTTGTTTAATCCGAACATTGAAAGCAAAGGCGGTGTAAAAGTTTTAGAACAAGCTTGGGCTGTTATTTGGAGAGTTGCAACATTATTTATTCCATCCTTGATACAAATGTTGGTAAAGAAAATAAGATATCAGAATATTTTTAACAATAATAAAAAACAAACTCTAGATTTTTCAGGAACTATTTTTAAGGAAGCAAAAAGATCTCTAAAGGCTAAAAAAATTACTCTAGACGAATATAAAGACTTAATAGCTATGGAAATAGAACAGAAACTTTTGGATGAGTATATTAGAAACAAAGAAGAAGATAGAAAAGAAACAATTTATGAAATAGTAGTTTCTAGCCAGAAAACTAGGGAAAATGAACTAGCTATTAGAGATGGAATAAAGGCATTTAACGAAAAAGCAAGTAGTTTGGTTGATGATCATAAAAATATTTTGCCAAATATAGTAGTAAGAGATACCAAAGGAAATATTGTAGATGTGTATTCTAATAAATATATAAACTTAAAAGGAGAAGAAGAAACAAATGACTATAAAAATGCTGGGATCCTTTTAAGCAGAAATGAAGAAATTGAAAAAGTTTTATTAAACAATAAAAATGCTGTAAACGATCCTATGCAAGAGATGCTTAGAAGTTTGAATTTAGGTGGTGGAGTAAAAAACATTACATTGTCTAAAGCTGGATTTAAAAAACAAAAAGAAGAATTGCAGGAAAAAATTTCTTCTATCAA
The DNA here is from genome assembly GCA_900321865.1 of uncultured Elusimicrobia bacterium. GTDB lineage: Bacteria > RUG730 > RUG730 > RUG730 > RUG730 > RUG730. The sequence goes on along the minus strand of ONXP01000041.1, from coordinate 10,511 downwards.
GACAGAACCTTTAATTATCAATCTTGATAATGTGGAAGAAAAAAATATAAATGAACTTACTAGCGATGTATTTAGAGAAGTCTTGGAAAGTGGAAAAATTACAACAAATATTGTGTTTACAAAGAATGGAAGATTTTTTGGAGCTACAGAAAAAAGAGTCTCTGATGCTGTAAAATCGTGGAATAATTTTGAAAATACTTTAGGAATAAAAAAATTGACTAGGAAAAATATATATAAAAATATTAATATAAATTCTACTATGATAGGGAGCAACCTAGAAACAAATTATATGACAGAATCTATAGATACAAAAGCTATAAAAGATGATACAAAATATGAAAAAGGAAAGAGTGCTTATCTTGATCCTATAGTTATAGATGAAGACGGAACCCAAAAAGAGCTTTATAAAATTGAGATTGGTGAAAAGGTAAAAATTTCTTTGAATAAAGATGCTTTAGATCTTTGGAATATTGGTGAGAATAGACAGAAATTTATGTATAGATTGAGACAAATATCGAATCAGTATAAAGATTTACAAAAAGAAATAGAAATAGAATTGCCAGAAATAGAAGAAGGTGAAAAATTAAAAATTTTATCAGAAGAAAAAATAAGACTAAAAAAAGAAAATGATGCAAAAACTGGCAGAGAAGCAATAAAGAAAACTTGTGAAAGCTTTATAGATGAACACAAAGAAGAAGAAACAAGGCGTTTTTGGCTTCATAATGATAAAGGGAATATTTTAAGAGTTAATAATGTTAATTTGTTTGGGACATTTGTTGATTCTTTTGATATAAAAGAAGTTCTTTTAATTCCTGGATATGTTTTAACTGACGAAGTTGTTTTCAAAAATTGGCTTTCACAAAAATTACAGGCAGAAGGCATAAGGCGGGACAATGAACAAATAATTTTAGGTTTGGATAAAGAGTTGATTTTGCCTAGAAATATTTTATCTATCTTAGACAAATATTTCCAAAATGAAAATATTAAAATTATTAATAGAAGAGGCGAAGAAATAAGATTGCCAGAGATAAGTAAAACTAAACAAATATCTAAGGAAGAAAGCAAAGGCAAAATAGAAATAAACAATCCTAGAATGAATCAAAATATTTTTGATTCTATTGAATCTATGGAAAGTATAGAATTAGTTCAAATAACAGATGATTTCGCTAAAGATTCAGAAAGTATAAATGCTTTAATGACGGCATTACATAGAAAGGGTTATAATGGTGACATAAATATTCTTGGATACAATAATGAAATTGTAAAATTATGGCAAACCCAAGTCTTTGAGAAAGGAGCAATAATCAGAGAATTTGACAATACAAAAGAATTTGATGAATTTTTAGAAGTAGCGAAAACTCAAGACTTATCAAAATTTCCTTTTGTGTTTAATATTAACTCTAGAGATGAATTGAGTTTAAAAAAATTGAATAATTTAATAAAAAATAAACATTTAGGAAATGTAACACTTCTTATGCGAGGAGAAATTTTGGCAACGAATGATGCAAATATTCTAAAAGGTGAAGAAAAATTTGAAAAAATGAGAGATAAATCTATAAAGAAATTATCTGATTCTAAAATTAAAAACGAAGATATAAAAGATATAGAATCTATTTTGGGGACAAAAGACGGTAATGAAGAAGCATTAAAGAAAGATTTCTGTATTATAACAGATAAATTAAACAAAGAAAATAAAGCAAAATTAGAAGAAGAGAAAGAGAAAAAAGAGCCAGATTATACTTTGGAATCTGAAAAAATTACAATATTTACGGCTAAAAATATCCCAGTATATAGAGGAAATATTTTATTTAATATGAAGGGAGCAAGAGATTATATTAAAGATTTGGAAAATTTGTATAATAAAGAGAACTTAACCGATGAAGATATTGTAAAAATTAGTACTCAAGTGACTAAGGCAGTTCAAACTTATGGAATCAATTTTGCACTAGAGTCCCATAAAAAGATGGCAGAAAAAGCTAAAGCTGATAAATCTATTACCAAATTCTTGGATATAGCAGCATAAAAAATAAAATTTATAAAAATATTTTTAAATTTTTCCCTAGATTTTATAAAATTTTTATAAGATCTAGGGTTTTTTATTGATACATAAACCTTAAAATTATAAAAATGATTTTTAAATAAAATAAGAGGCTTGAAATTTATGGGGAAGAAAAATACAGAAAAGCTAGGAACTGATAAAATTTTAAATTTAATTATTAGAAATTCTATTCCAGCAATTTTAGCAAATTTAGTTGCTGCTCTTTACAATGTTGTAGACAGAATTTATATAGGGAGATTAGGGACAACGGAGTTGACGGGAATAGGACTAGTTTTTCCTATTATGACTATTTTTTTTGCTTTGGAGATAATAATTAGTGTTGGATCTGGAATTTTAGTTTCTATTAAATTAGGCGAAAAGAATAAGTTTTATGCCCAAAAAATTTTAGGAAATGCCGTTAGCTTTTATTGTATAATTTCTATTTTGCTTTTTATAATCTGTTTTTTATTCGTTGATAACCTGATGTATCTTTGTGCAGCAAGTGAGGCTACATTTCCATTTGCAAAGCAGTATTTTTTGTTAATTTTACCGTTTTTATTTTTTCAATTCACATCTATGGGGCTTAATAATATTATAAGAGCAGAATCAAATGTAAAAACCGCTATGGCGACCATTTTAATTGCGACTATAACAAATATAATTTTAGATCCTATTTTTATATTTACATTTAAAATGGGAGTAAAAGGTGCAGCCATTGCGACAGATCTTGGGATGATTTTTTCCAGCATTTTTGTTTTTTATCATTTTAGAATAAATAAAGATAGAGTTTTAAGTTTACATTTTAGAGATTTAAAATTGGATAAAAATATCATTTTTGATGTATTTTCAAAGGGTTTTCCGCAATTTTTTATGCAGATAGTATCCAGCATTATAATTATTATTTTAAATAGAACTTTAAAATTTTATGGTGGGGACATTGCAATTGGAGCAATGGTTATAATAAATACCGTATTTTCTTTAGTTTTGTTTGTTATAATAGGGCTAAGTCAAGGATGTCAGCCTGTTTCAGGTTATAATTTTGGTGCAAAAAATTATAATAGAGTAATAGAAGTTATGAAATATAGCACTCTTCTTAGTCTTTTTATAACTATTCCTTCATTTATTTTATTAGAAGGGTTTACAAAAAATATAGTTGCGATTTTTTGTAAAGATACAAATTCAGAATTATTTTTTTTGGCGGTGAAAGGACTAAGAATGTTAATGGCGATGGTTGTCCTTTTGGGATTTAATATTACTTTTATAAATTTTTTTATGTCAATAGGAAAAGCAAAACTTTCTATGATGTTAAACCTTACAAGGCAAGTTTTTTTATTTATTCCAGCATTGATTATTTTTCCAAAAATTTGGGGGCTAAATGGGATTTGGAATATTTATCCATTTGTTGACATTGTTATTATAATTATAACAGCCAGCTTTTTTTATAAAGAATATAAAAATTTTAAAAAATTAAGTTTAGTTTAAAACTTTCATAAAAATATGTTCAAATCAGAATCTTATATAAAGGATAATAGAGAAAGACTAAAAAGTTTTTTAAAAAATTTGCCTAGTTTCCCTGGTGTTTATTTTTATAAAGATGCAAAAAATGAAATTATTTATATTGGCAAGGCAAAAAACCTAAGGAAAAGAATTTTTAGCTATTTTAGAGACAATAATAATATAAAAACTTTAGTTTTGCTTCAAAATATTAAATATATAGACTACATGCTTACAAAGGATGAAAAAGAGGCACTTCTTTGGGAAAATACTTTAATTAAAAGGTTTATGCCAAAATTTAATATAGATCTAAAGGACGATAAAACTTATCCATATCTAAAGATTACAAATGAAAAATATCCTAGAATTTTTATAACTAGAAAAGTAGAAGATGATGGTGGAAAATATTTTGGACCTTATGTAGATGTGAAAATTTTAAAAGATATTTTGAGTATTATAAAGAAAATTTTTAATATCAGAAAATGCAAAAAATCTCTAAAAACTAAAGAAAAAAGGCCGTGTCTAAACTATTTTATGCATAAATGCCTTGCTCCGTGTTTTTATGATGTGGATGAAACTTTGTATAAAAATATGATTTTAGACATAAAATCTTTTATAAAGTTCGATTATAAAAAATTGCTTAAAAAATGGGCAGAAGATATAAAACTTTTTATAAAAAATATGGAATTTGAAAAAGCAGAAATTTTGAAAAATAAAATTTTTGCACTAGAAAAGATAAAAAATAAAAGTTTTGATATAAAGGTTTGGCAAATTACAGAAAAAGATATCCTTAGAGTCCAGGAAATTTATAATAAAAACGAAGAAGAATTAGCAAAACTAGAGAACATTTTTAATTTAGATAAAAAAGTAAAGACTATAGCAGGCTTTGATATTTCTAATATTAGCGGAAAATTTGCAGTAGGATCCAGGGTGGTTTTTGTAGATGGAAAGCCTTGTAAAGAAAAATACAGGCGTTATAAAATAAAAACTCTCCCAGATGAGCCAAACGATTTTGCTATGATGAGAGAAGTGATAGAAAGAACTTTAATGGCGGACGACATAAAAGATATTGATTTGCTTTTAATAGATGGGGGAAAGGGGCAACTTTCTAGTGCTGTTGAAATAAAAAAGAAATTAAACAAAAATATTCCAATAATTTCTATAGCTAAAAAAGAAGAGCTGATTTTTTTGGAAAATCAAAAAATTCCAATCAGATTAGATATGAATTCTAGCATTTTAAAGCTTATTAGATATATTAGGGACGAAGCACATAGGTTTGCAGTTTCATATCATAAAAAATTGCGAAATAAGGGAATGATAGATTTATAAATTTTTTGTGCAAATTTTAAAGAATGGGCAAATATTACATTTAGGATTTTTTGCTTTACAAATATTTCTGCCAAATAAAATAAAAAGACTGTTTATGTCTTTCCAATATTTTTTATCAAACAAGTTCATTAAATCTTTTTCAATAATCACTGGATTTCTGGATTTTGTTAATTTTAAAACCAATGAAACCCTTTTTACATGAGTGTCTATTGCTATTCCTTCTATAATATTATTATAAGATAAAACAATATTTGCAGTTTTTCTAGCAACTCCATTTAGAGTCAAAAGATCTTTCATATTTAGAGGAACAATCCCAGAAAAATTTTCTACAAGTTTTTTAGAGGTTGAAATAATATTTTTTGTTTTTACTTTAAAAAAACCACAAGATTTTATTATATTTTCTACATCCAAAGGATCGGCAAAGGCTAAAGCCTTTGGAGAATTGTATTTTTTGAAAAGATTTTTGGTTACAAAATTTACTCTTTCGTCTTTTGTTTGAGCTGATAAAATCACAGCAATCAAAAGCTCAAAATTGTTAGAAAAATTTAAAAATGTTTTGTTTTCATTTTTATAGAGATCTTTTAAAATAGAAATTATTTTTTCTGGTGAATTTGTCATAAAATTAAAATAAAAAATTGATTTATAAATTTTTTATCACTTATTTTTTTTTATAAACTTAAAATGTCCAGTCTTCCATAGACGATGAAGTGCTTTGTTTTTGAACAGTTTTAGTTTTTTTAGATTGAGAAGATTTAGTTGAATTATTTTTTTTAGATAAAGAATTAGAACTAGAATTAATATTTTTAGGTTTATTATTAGATACGACTTTGGTTATAGTATCTTCTTTTCGATTATTTATGACAGATTTTTTGTAATCTTCGGGAGTAATTTTGTATTTAAAAGTTTCTCCGCACTCAGGGCATGTGACCATAATAGTATCAGGAGTAGCAGGCAAAAGATTTGTGTCAACCCAATCTTTATTAACAGAATCTACATCAATTATAGCTTTAAACCCGTCAAGTCTAACTTTTCCTTTTACAGAAACTTTGTCTCGATTTTTGAATTTTGATATTTCGTCTTTTAAAGTTTTGTCGTAATAATTGTATCTATAAAGTATTTCGTTTACATTTAATTCTGTAAAAAAGCCGTATCTCCCCGAATTCATAGTTAAAGACCCAAATTTTATATAAATTAAAACTTCTTTATTTAGGTATTTATTAGGATTAGATGCAATTTCAGTGGATTTGGTAGGAGTATAAGAAAATAAAAAATTGTAACTAAAAATAAACATAAAAGACAACAAAACGATAATTTTTTTATTTTTAAGCATATTTTTCCCTATTAATTAAAGTATTATAGTTTTTATAAAGTGTTTTAATAATTTATTTTATTAATCTAAAAATAAAATATTTTTCGCTTTTATCAATATTTTTAACAAAATTTCTTAAAATTTTGAAAATCTAAAATTATAGATAAACAGTTTTTAGAAAATTGATACAAAATTAATTTTATATTTTTTCTGTTTGATTATCTAAAAAAATTTTAGTTTTTTGAGTATTTTCCAAAAATTTTAAAATCTTTTCTCTATCATTTTCAGTTAAAATTTTTTCAAACTCTTCTAATAAATTTTTGTATTGTTTTAATATTGGCAAAATATTTTTTTTATTTTTAAAAATGATGTCGGTCCAGAGGCTGGGATCAGATTTGGCTATTCTGGTATTGCTCATAAAAGATCCTCCTATAGCCAGAGGAATAAGGTCAAAATATTTGGATTTAGAGGTTAAATTTATGTCTATAGCCGATAGAATGTGCTGAAAATGGCTAGTTAAGGCAACTAATTCATCGTGTTTATCACTTTCTATAATTATGGGCTTTGTATTTAGTTTTTCCCAAAATTCGCAAAGGAAGTTTAAATTTTTTTCATAATTTTTAGTATAAGGTTTGTCTTCAATAGGTGTAATAAAAGTTATAGAATTATCCAATAAATTTTTATCGCTATTAATTAAACCGTTAGTTTCTTTTCCAGTCATAGGATGAGAACCTATAAATGTTATGTTTTGTGGGATTATTTCTTTAATATTTTCATAAATTTCAGATTTTACACTGCTAATGTCCGTTATTATGATATTTTTATGGTTAATTATGGGTAAATTTTTTATTATTTTTAGAATTGTTTCGTGAACTAAATTTGGTGGAGTAGCTATAATTATTACAATATTTTCCAGAGGTTTAATATTTGATAAAACATTTTCTAGTGAAATGTCAGAATATTTAACTAAATCTAAATTTTTAGCCAAAATTACCGTTTCATTTTTGTGGGAAAGAGCAAAAATATTGTCAATGTTGCTATTTTGGATGCTTTTTAATTTTTTTGCAATGCTTCCACCTAGTAAGCCTAGCCCAATTATTAAGAAATTAGTATTAATTTTCATAAAATAAAAGCCTTTTATTAATCAATTGTAAATTTTAATAATTATTATATAAAAATTTTGTTTTTTATTTAATAAATTCATATAATTAAAAAATATTTGCTTTAAATAGAGGTAAAAAATGTCTTCTAATAAAAAATTAAAATTAGGGCTCCCAAAGGGAAGTTTACAGGAATCAACGATAGATCTTTTTAAAAAAGCTGGAATTAGAGTAGTTTCTAGTTCTAGATCTTATTTTCCATATTGCGACGATGAAGAATTAGAAATAATTTTGGTTCGTAGTCAAGAAATGGCTAAATATGTCGAAGAAGGAGTTTTTGATGCAGGGTTAACTGGATATGATTGGATATGTGAAACAGGGGCTGATGTGGAAATGGTTGGAGAATTAATATATGCCAAAAGTGGCTTTAGGCCTGTTAGATGGGTTTTGGCTGTTCCCGAAGCATCAGATATAAAAAGCATAGAAGATTTAAAAGGCAAAAGAATAGCAACGGAGCTTGTTAATTTTACAAAAAATTATTTTAAAGAAAAAAATATTGATGTAAATGTAGAATTTTCTTGGGGAGCAACAGAAGCAAAAACTCCAGCCTTGGTTGATGCTATAGTAGAACTGACAGAAACAGGGAGTTCACTTAGAGCAAATAAATTAAAAATCGTTGCAGAGTTATTAAATTCTACGACTAGATTTATAGCAAATAAAAAAACCCTATCTGATCCTTGGAAAAAAGAAAAAATTGAAAATTTAATGATGCTTTTAAACGGAGCGCTTTTGGCAGAAAATTTAGTTGGGCTAAAATTAAATGTTAGCCTTGATAATTTAGATAAAATTTCTGGACTTTTAAGTGGTTTAAGAAAACCAACGATTTCGCCTCTTCAGGATAAAAATTGGGTAGCATTAGAGGTTATAATAGGTGCTAATGAGGCTAAAAAATTGCTCCCACTTTTAAAGAGAAATGGTGCCGAAGGCATTATAGAATATTCTTTAAATAAAGTTATTTTATAAAATTGGAGCATTTTTATTTATGATTGAGCTTTTGGAAACTACCAAAAATTATATTGTAGATATTCGTAGAAAACTTCATTCCGCTCCGGAATTAGGGACAGAAGAAATAGAAACACAAAAATTAATTGTTAGCGAGATAGAAAAACTAAATTTAGAATATAAAAAAGTAAACACAGGTGTAATAGTAGATATAGGTGATAAAAATTCAGCGAATTTAATAGCTTTTCGTGCTGATATTGATGCTTTAAAAATTTTAGAGCAAAATAATTTATCTTATGCATCAAAAAATATTGGTAAAATGCATGCTTGTGGGCATGACTCTCATACTGCTATTCTTTTAGGTTTAGCTAGGGAATTAGCAAATAATCAAAAACATCGTATAGATGGGCGAGTTAGACTAATTTTTCAGCCAAACGAAGAAGGTGAAGGAGGAGCAAAAGATTTAATAAAAAAAGGGGTTTTAAAAGATGTTAAATCGATTTTTGCACTTCATGTAAAAACAGATATCCCTTGTTTTTCAGTTGCCTTAAAGCCAAGAGAATTTATGGCTTCTGTCGATGAAATAAGAATACATCTGACGGGGCATGGTGGACATGCTGCTATTCCCCAGAAATCTACAGATATTATTTTGGCATCTAGTCAAATAGTTTTAGCTTTAAATACTATTATTTCTAGAAACATTAATCCTAATAAATCTGCTGTTTTGAGCATTTGTAAGTTTTCCAGCGGGACAACATACAATGTTATTCCTAGTGAGGCTGTTTTAGAAGGGACTCTTAGAACTTTTGATGATTGGGAAAGAAACATAATTTGCGAAAAAATAAAAATTATTTTAGAAAGTTTTTCAAATATTTATAACCTTAAATACAATTTAGAAATTAAAAATACTAATGGAGCCTTGATAAATGATAGCATTATGACGGAAACCCTTTTTGGTATTTTTAAAGAAGAAAATATTTTTGAAAAAGTCATTTCTTTAAATGAGCCAAGTATGGGCGGGGACGATTTTTCAGAATATTTAAAATATGTAAAAGGTGTATATTTTTATTTGGGAGCTGGGAACGAAAAAAAAGGGATAAATCATGATTGGCACAGTCCTTTTTTTAATATCGACGAGGATGCTATGGAAGGCGGAGTAAAGGCACTCCTTGCGATTGTAAAAAATATTGAAAAGTTTTCATAATTTTTTTAATAAAAAGTTTTAAATTTCAGGATTTTGTAAATGTAATAGATTTAAAAATCTGTAAAACTTTGTTAAATATTTTTTAACAGGAAAATCAAAAAACAAATCTTTCAGATTATTTTAAAAATAAAAATAAAAATAAAAAAACTTATAAAAACTTTCTTAACTCTTTTCTAAAAGCAATATCTTTTCTATAATGCATACCTTGAAAAGAAATATTTTCTACTTCTTTATATGCTTTTTCTCTAGCATCGCCTAAAGAATTCCCAATTGTTAAAAGCGATAAAACTCTGCCACCATTTGTGATTAAATTATTTTGATTATCCAGTTTAGTTCCTGCATGCAAAATAAATGTATTTTTTTGGTCAATCTTATCAAAATTAATATTTATAATTTTCCCTTTTTCGTATTCATTAGGATAGCCAGAACTTGCCAAAGTCAGACAAACAGCAAAATTATTTTTGCTTACAATTTTAAAGTTTGAAAATTTTATTTTATCATCGTTAGCAATAATATTCATAATTTCTAACAAATCGATATCTAGTATAGGTAAAATTACCTGGGTTTCAGGATCTCCAAATCTAACATTAAATTCCAAGACAAAAGGCTCATTTTTATCAATTATTAAACCAATATAAAGAACTCCATGATACGAAATATTTTCTTTGTTTAAGGCATTAATTAGAGGAACAATTATTTTTTTTTCAATTTTTTCTGACAAAGAAGAATTAATTAATGGACAAGGTGCAAAGGCTCCCATCCCGCCAGTATTTGGGCCTAAATCATTGTCAAAAACTTGTTTATGATCCTGGGAAAACGGTAAAATTTTATACTCATCTCCATTTACGAATATATGAGAACTAATTTCATATCCTTCTAAAAATTCCTCAATTACTATATTTTGAGCAGAAGTTTTTAAAATTTTTTTGTTAAAAAGCAAATCAAAAATTCCTTTAGCTTCTTCTTTTGAAGAAATAATAAAAACCCCTTTTCCTTGGGCAAGCCCATCAGCTTTTATTACAATTTTTTTATTAT
>ONXP01000001.1 GCA_900321865.1 uncultured Elusimicrobia bacterium | reverse complement strand
TTTATGTATTCATTTTTATTTTTTATATCGATAAAATTTTTTAAAAAATTTTTAATTTCATCTATTTTTATTTTTTCTGTGTCTATAATTGTTTCTTTTATACAAAAATTTTCTATTTTAAAAACTTCTAAAATATCTTCAATTTTAACATCTAAAATATTTGATATATTAAAAACTTCATCGTTAATTTTTTCGTTTTTAAATGTAAAAAATTTAAATCTTGTAATTTTTTTCATAGATTCTAAAAATATCAGTGAATTTTTAGTAAGTTCATCGTCCAAATTATAAAATTTATTTTTCAAAATGTTTAAGAATATTTGAGACAAAAAATTATGAAACAGTTTTTTATTATTTTTAAATTTTTCGAGTTTTTGTAATTTTTCTAAGTTTTTAAAAAGTTCAGGATCGATTTTTATTAAAATATTATTGTCTATTTTTTCTATATTAAAAAAATTCTGAGTATTTTTTTCTTTTATAATTTCAATATTTGGAATATTTTGTCCAAATAAAATCCTTTCATTTTTTTTGTGAAGAGTTTGATTAATTTTGTTTTGTATTATAGATAATAATTGTTGATTTAAATGATAAGGATTGTTAGAAATTAAATCATCTTCAAAATTAGGAAGATTATTTTTATTTTCATCGTCAAGATTTTTAAGATTTTTAATATTTTTAATATTTTTAATATTTTCAAAATCAAATGTTTGGTCTAAATTTTTTGCTTCAAGTTTTTTTACAGTAGGAATATTTAAAGTTTCAAATATTTGTTTTTTAAAAAAAATATCTGTCTTTTCGTTTAATAAATAAGTAAAACAATAATTTATAAATTTTTCATAAATTTTCTCAAAATTTTCATCATCGTCATGAACAAAATTAAAATTTATATTTTTATATTCTGTGATTAAATATTTTTTTAAAAAGTAAAAAGATTTTTTTCGTTTAATTCTTTGTTTAAATTTTCCATTTGTTAAAGTGTTTATTGAATTTAATAAGTTTATTATATAATTTTTTCTATTATTAAAATTTTTCGCATTTATTCCCAAAATATTATCAATAATTTTTTCTTTTTTTGCCATAGAAAAATTTTTTATAAAAGTTTTTTGTTTTTTAGTTATAAATTTTTTCTCAAAAAAAGAAATAAAAAAGATTATTACAAAAATAATATTTAATGAAAACACATATGGCGATAAAAAAATTCCCAAAATATTTATAGTGATTAACACAATTATTAGAAAGAGAATTTTAGCTTTTTTAAGTTTACTTGTTTTTTTGTTATTTGTAAAAATTTCGTTTTTGTCTAGAAAACTAAAATTTAAAGTATTCAAAGCCTTTTCTATTCCTTTGTCTAAAAAAACAAGCATCGTATCTTGATCAAAAATTATATAAAAATAAGAAAAAAATCCGGTTTGTTTTAATTTGGTTTTAAAAAAATTTTTATCGATATTTTTATTTTTAAAAATTTTATTTTTTATGGCTATTTTAAAAATATATTGATTTATTAATTTTTGAACTTTTTCTGGAATTTCTTGACTAGAATTATTAGAATTTTCCTGATGATTATCAAGGTATTCATCAATTTCTATTTCTTTATTTTTTTTATTTGTTTCTACAAAACCAAACTTAAAAATTAAAGCTCCGACAGTCCCTATTCCGCCAATTATTAAAAATATTGAGCTTATTACTGGCTCAGTTAAAGCTAAAATTAAAACTTTTCCTGTTATGATAGCACCTATTGGATTACTACAAAGAATAATTAAAATTCCAGTCGCCATTAAAGCTTGAAAAATTATCATAAGAATTGACACAATAAATTCGATATTTTTGTCCTTTTTTGCAAATAAAAGATATCTTTTTTTGGTTATGTCAGGTAAATTTGAATTTTTTATTTTTTCTACTTTTTCAGAGTATTCTTTTTTTATACTATAAAAAATATTAAGTAAATTTGATATTATCATCAATATATTTGAAATTAATAAAGCAATATGTGTAAAAATTTCAAAAATAATTTCTAAAAACCAAGTCCCAATTATAGCTATAGCCATTCCTATAGTCATAAATAATAAAGCCAAAGTTTCTAATAATTCTTTTAAAAATTCTAAACTCAGAGCACCTTCTTCCAGTCTAGTTTTATGAAGTGATTTTATAGCTTTAAAAGAAAATATCCCTAGAACTAATGACCCCAGGGCATACAAAATGCTAGCTCCAATATTTGCCAAAAGTTTCGGAATTTTAAAAGATCTAACTATTTGCATAGTGTCATCATAGCCATCTGGAGGAGCATAAAAAACTACTTTTTTAAAAAAATTTTTGATATTTTGGAAAAAAAGCTTTATTTTTGAAAATTTTTCTTGTTTTCTTTTTTTATCCCAAAATTTTTTTGCATCTAAAAAATTTAAAGTATAAGTCTTTTTCTTGTCATAAATATTTTTTTTAGGAGAATATTTTTTATTTTTTAAAGCTTTATCAATAGATCTAAAATTTTGTAAATCATTTTCAAAAATATTATAGTTTATTTTTGTTTGAAGATAAAAAAGATATTCTTCTTTTTCGTTTTGATTTAATTTTTTAAAAAATGAAATATCTTCTTCAGAGTATAAAAAGAAATTTAAATTACTTTTTTTCTGATGAAAATTTAAAATATTATTAAATTTAAATTTATTTTTTTTTACATATTTTTTAATTATTAAGTTAGGATTATTTTCTTGTAAAGATTTTAAGAAATTTTTTTCAGTTTCATCTCTGTAATTAGGGTCTATATAATTTAAAGAAAAAAGTTTTGCAAATTTATAAAAATTTTGCACATTTTGGTTTTGTTTATCGATTTCGTTTGGCTCGTCATTTTCGTTATAATTTTGAGAATTATTTTCTAAAATTTCATTTAAAGAATTATCAATTTTTGGATTTATAAGAATCTCAGAATTATTGGATTTTTCAATCAAAAGATTTAATAAAACTAAAGAATTTTCTTTTAATTTTAAAAAATTAACATCTATATTTTCATTTTCAAAGTTTTTAGATATTAAACTATTTTTCAATATTTTAAAATTTTCTGAATATTTTATATTTTTTTTTGATTCTTCTGATTGCAAAAAATTTTGCATTGCAAAGAAACTGATTGCATTTAAAAAATTATTTTGAAATTTATAATTATTTACTAAAAAATTATTTTTAGGATTTTTATTTATGTAAAAATTTTGATTTATCAATCGATTTTTATACAAAAAATTATTGCCTACATTGCTATTTTTATCTTGTTCCGAAGGAATAATTATAGAAAATGAAATTCCCTTTGCCATCAAATATTTTTTAATTCCATTTATATGAAAACCGCCTATGACTAAGGCCTTTATTTTGCTTTTTTTATGCTTTAATAAATTGAATAAAATAGCTTTATTTCTATCATCAATTTCATCATAAAATTTCGTCATAATTTCATACATATCTGATAAAAAATTTTTTTCATTTTCTTCTAGAAAAATATTAAGTTTCTTTGAAAATTGTATAATTTCGTCTAGATTAATTTTATTTTTATAAAAAATATATTCATTGTTTGTAATTTTATTGGTCAAATAATTTTTTAAAACATTTAAATATTTATAGTTTTTATAAAAATTGCTTACAAAATGACTTTCTTTTAAAATTTTTTCAGATATTTTGTCTAAAATAATATTTATTTCCTCTAAAACTTGTAAATTGTCTACCTTTTCTTTTTCTAATTCAAGAGCCATAAATCTAGATAAATTTTGATAATTTACTGGGTTTATATTTTTCTCTAATAAAATTTTGTTTAAATAAGTGTAAAAATTTTTTGTATTTTTATATTTTTTTAGGTAATCTATTTCATTTTTATTTAAAAATTTATATATTTTTTCTAAAAAATATTTTGTTTCTATATTTAATAAATTTTTATCTAATTTATTTTTTTCGTCTAATAAACTTCTAACGAGATTTAAATTTGGCAAATTTGTAACTAAAACTTCAAAGTTCTCATCAAGATTTTCTAAATTTTTTATAAAATTTTCTAGATCGTTTTTTTCTAAAAAGTTTTTTTCTATTTCTTCCAGCTCTAGAATTTTTTTAGGTAAAAATGTTTTAGCAAGAAATTCATAATTTTTTAAAAGTTTATCAATTATTTTTGTAATTTTATCTTGATTTTCTAATGCATAAAAAAATTTTTTAAAATTATTTAAATATAAATTTTTATTTTCTACACCAAAAAGTTTTATCTCATTTTGATGATTAATTTTAAAAATTTCTGCTCCAGTAAAGAGTCCATTTCTAAGAGCAAAATTTATTATATTTTTTTTATGTTTTTGATTTTTAATAGATGAAACTTTTTTAGTATTAATTTCGGATACTGGGGTTCCCTCTTGCCCAATGACAGCAAAATTTTTTTTATGAAATTTTTTGATCATTTCTAGTATAAAATTTATATTTTTTTGAGAGCTAATGTCGCAATGCATATCAGAAATAATATATATTTTTTCAGGAGATCTTAAAAAATCATAAACAATTTTTCCATTTTCAATAGGTATAAAAAAAGAAGTATTTTCTTTAGCAAAAGAAAAATTACTGAATAAATTTACGAAAAATATAATAAAAATAAATATTTTTTTATACATAAGTTATACTCGCATAAAAAAATTAGCCTTATAAATAAATTTTATATAAAACTAACAAATTTGCTTTTTTATGTCAATGAATAAAAGTTATAATTTTAATAATTAAAGTTTGTATAAATTTCACTTTTTATTATAATGATTATTGTGAAGACTATTGATATATTTTCTTTTATTTTAAATTTGTATGATAAAAGATTTTGTTATACTTCTTTAGAACGAGAGTTATTTGTAAATAAATTTTCTGAATATAAATTTTTTAATGAAAATTTTAAATTATTGCCTGACATTTTTTCTAAGACTGATTTAAATGCTAATGTTGTAAAAATATTTTCTGATGAAGTGTTAGATAAAAATTTTTTAAATAATATTTTTATGCGATTTAGGCCTTTTAGAAAAGGGCCTTTTTCTGTTTTTGATATTTTTGTAGATTCAGAGTGGAAATCTTACCTAAAATGGAATAGATTTATTGATAAAATAGAGCCGATACATAAAAAAACAGTTTTAGACATTGGTGGGGGGAATGGATATTATTCTTTTCGAATGTTAGGCGAGGGTGCACACGAGGTTTTTTTATTAGAGCCGTATCCTCTTTTTGTCTCACAATTTTGCATTTTTCAAAAATACATAAATGCTAAAAATATTTTTTTATTGCCTATGGCATTTGAGGATGTTGAGCTAAAAAGTGAAATGTTTGACACTATTTTTTCTATGGGGGTTTTATATCATAGAAAGTCGCCTATAGAACATTTGGAAAAAATTTTTTCACTTTTGAAAAAAGGAGGAGAATTAGTTTTAGAAACCTTGATATCTGATACAGATGTTTTATTCCCCAAAAAAACATATGCTAAAATGAATAACATCTGGTTTATTCCTTCTTGTGATATGCTATTAACTTGGCTTTATAGAATTGGGTATAAAAATATAAAATGTATTGATATATCAAAGACTACAAATTTTGAACAAAGAAAAACTCTCTGGATGAATTTTGAATCTTTAGATGATTTTTTAAGTTCAGATTTAAATAAAACAGTTGAAGGATATCCTGCTCCATGTAGAGCAATATTTACTGCAAAAAAATAAAAAGAGGCAAAAATGTTAAATGCTAAACAGATAGCAGAAAAATTTGATGGTAAAGTTATAGGCAATGAAAATAAAAGTTTTACTTTTTTTTCTTCGATTAAAGAACATAACATTCCTAGTGACTCTCTTTCATATATAACGGATAAAAAATATTATAAAGTTTTAGAAAATACTTTGGCAAGTATTGTTATTATTCCTTTTGAAGAAGATGAAAATCTTTTAAATTTGTTGAAAAACTCAAAAGCTACACTAGTAATGGTAAAAAATCCAGTATTTGTTTTTGTTTCAATTTTGAGAGATTGGCAGGAATCTAATAAAATAAAAAGGGTAGGAATTTCCAAAACTAGCATTATTGCAGACGATGTAATTTTAGGAAAAGATATTTATATTGGGGAAAATGTAGTAATAGAAAAAGGGGCAATTATAGGCGATGGAAGTGAGATTTATTCTAATACATTTATTGGAGAAAATGTAAAAATTGGAAAGAATAATCTTATTTATTCTAATGTTTCCATTATGAAAGATGTAGAAATTAAAGACAATGTTATAATTCATTCTGGGGTTACTATAGGGAGTGATGGTTTTGGATTTTTATTTAATAAAACTTTTCATATGAAAGTGCCTCAAATAGGCTCTGTAAAAATAGGAAATGATGTAGAAATAGGTGCAAATACTACGATTGACAGATCGACTTTAGGGAATACGATAATAGGTGATGGGACGAAAATTGATAATTTAGTCCAAATAGCTCATAATGTCGAAATAGGGAAACATTGTATAATCTGTTCTCAGGTAGGTATTGCTGGAAGTACTATAATAGGTGATTATGTAACACTTGCTGGGCAGGCAGGAATAACAGGTCATATAAGTATAGGTAATGCAGCTATTGTTGCAGCTCAGGCTGGAGTTACAAAGTCTGTAAAGCCTAATGAGATAGTTTCAGGTTATCCAGCTATGGCTCATAGAGATGCTAATCACATTTATGTATTAAATAGAAAATTACCAGAAATGTATGAAACGATTAAATATCTTCAAAATGAATTAAAAATTTTAAAAAATAAATTAAAAGATAAAAATATTTAAATTTTAGAAAGAGAGTTTTTATATTGGAAAAAATTACATTTTTATCTTCGTTTTTTGCAGGAGTTTTTAGTTTTTTTTCTCCGTGTATTTTCCCTCTTTTTGGAGTTTATTTGTCTTTTATAACTGGAATGAGTTTAGATGATTTAAAAACTAAATCTTTTTCCAAAAAGATAGTTTTATTTAGAATTCTTTTTTTTATTTTAGGATTTACTTTCACTTTTATAGTTTTAGGAATTTTTTCTAGATCTTTTTTTTCTTTTTTGTTCAAAAATAAAATTTTATTGAGAAAATTAATTGCTTTTGTTATATTTTTCTTTTCTATTCATATTTTAGGAATATTTGAAATTTTAAAAATAAAATTTTTACAAAAATTTTTGAATTCTACAAAAAAATTAGATATTTTTAAATTGAATATTAGCACAAAATATAAACTTTTTTTTAATTTTGTATTTGGGATTTTATTTGCTTTTTCGTGGACTCCTTGTGTTGGTCCTATTTTAGGTTCAATATTAGCTATGGCGAGTTTAGATGAAAATATAAAAGCTGTTTTATTACTTAGTATGTATTCTTTAGGCCTTGGAATTAGTTTTTTTATTTCTACAGCTTTTTATAATATTTTGATTTCTAAAACAACTTTTATTAGTAGGTATCTAGTTATATTTCAAAAAATTATTGGGTTTATACTTTTAATACTTTCTTTTTTTATATTTAAGGGAGTAATTTTGTGATCAAAAATATAAAAAAAACAGTATTTTTATTTTTATTATTTTTTTGTTTTAAAATTTTTGTATATTCAGAAGTAGAATCATTATTTGTTAGATCTTTTGATGGATATTATATTAAAATTGATCTAGATTTAAAATTTATTGATAAAAATGAAAAAAATTATTGTTGTATTTTTGTCAATGATTTAGACCAGGATAAAGATAAGTGGATTCCTTTTATAAAAGAATTAGATGATAGATTTTCTATTTGCACATATAATCTTAGAGGAGATATGGATGAAACTCATAAAAGATACAACAGAAAATTGTATAATTCTAAGAAAAAAAAAGGATATTATGCTTTAAATGAACATATTAGAGATCTTAGAGCAATAGTGGATTTTTTAGACTTTAATTATAATATTAAAAAAGAAAATATAATACTTTTTGGTTCCAGATTTGGCTCTAGTATAGTCTTAAATTATGCTTCTGGTGTATATGATATAAATCAGATGTTACTTATTTCTCCTAGAAAAGATATAAAAGGAAATTCTATAAAATCTTCTATTAAAGTTTATGGGAAAAGACCTTTAATGATGGTTACTAGCATAATGGATATAGATTCTAATGATGTTTGTATGGATTATATGGCGACATTATCTAGAAATGTTAATCTAAACATTAAATTTTATAAAGAAAATTTTACTGGTCTTGAATTTTTACAGTATGAAGAAATAATAAAAGATATTATTAATTGGTTAGAATTTACATCTAAATAAAAAGGAGATTTTTATGTTTAAAATTTCTAATGATAAATGTGAAATTAGGCTAGATCTAAAAATTGCTTCTTTTTTTATCAATTTAAAAAACGAATTAGAAATCAAATTTATGAAGTGTTTGGAAGTTTTTTTCAATTTATTCAATATCAGAGTTTCATATTTTTTAGCTTATATTTTGGGTAATATTTTGTATATTTTTTTACCTATCAGACAGAATGTCGCTAGATATAATATTAAAAGAGTTTTCAAAAATTATTCTTTTTTTCAGATTGAAAAGATTCTTAGGAGATGTTATATAGAATTTTCTTATTTTGTTGTAGAATCTTTTTTGATGAAAAAACTTTCTAATGATAAAGCTTATGGAATTGATAATAATGTAAGAATTTTAGGTATAGAAAATTTAGAAGAAGCAAAAGCTTTAAATAAAGGAATTATTTTGACCACTTTTCATCTAGGCAATTGGCATATAATGGGTAAAAAATTGGTTAAAATGGGATATTCTATTAGCAATATTATAAAAAAACAGAATAATCCTTTTATGTTTGATATGGAAGTGGAGCATATGAAAGAGGTGGGAATGGATACTATAACACTGCAAAATACTCCTAAAAATATTTTAGAGGCTTTTAATGAAAAAAAAGTTGTAGAGTTCTTAATAGATCAAGATGCTGGAGAAAATGGTATTTTCCTAGATTTTTTTGGATTAAAGGCATCTACTGTGACGGGGCCAGCCGTTTTTGGTTCAAAATTAAATATTCCAATATTATTAGCGGTTGATATAAGAGAAAAGTTTTTTAAACATAAAATTTTTATAGAGAAAATAGAAGTAGAATCATCTGAGAATAAAGAAGAAAATGTAAAAAATATAATGTCAAGGCTTAATGAAAAAGTAGAAAAATATATTGCAAAAAATCCAGAACAATATTTTTGGTTCCATAGGCGTTGGTTTACTAGACCTAAAAAAAGCTAGAAAGAGTTTTTTATTATGTTTTATTATTTGTATTTTTTAAGAGAAAAATTTTCTTTTTTAAATGTTTTTCAATACATTACATTTCGGTCTTTTGGTGCTTTTTTGACTGGTTTTTTTTTCGTGGCTTTGACCTCATATCCTATGATTAATAAGATCAAAAATTTAAAAGCTATTCAGCAGATTAGAGATGATGGTCCTAAAACTCATCTAAAAAAAATAG
>ONXP01000009.1 GCA_900321865.1 uncultured Elusimicrobia bacterium | reverse complement strand
CTCGCATTCTTTTAGTTTCAAATCAAATTAAAAAACATTTTTCTAATTTTAATTTAAATTTTTTAAATTTTTTTGTGGGTGGGGGAATTTTTTTTAGTTTTTGAAAATTTTAGCTATAGTTAAATTTTTATTTTCTCTTTATTCTTAATTGGAAGGCAAAATTTGATGCCTTGCTCTATTGAATTTTTGTAATAAAAAATGTTTTTAAATTTGGGTAAAATTGTATAATTTAAACAAATACATTTTTAAGGTTTTTTTATGAGTGAAAAAGAGAAAAAATTCGTTCATCTTCATTTGCATACGGAATATAGCCTTTTGGATGGGGCAATTAGAATTTTGGATATAAACGGGAAACCGTCGGAATTTTTTAATGTTATGAAGAATTTTGGTATGGATTCCGTGGCTATAACGGATCATGGCAATATGTACGGAGCTATAGAATTTTATAAAGCCTGCAAAAATAGTAATATTAAACCAATAATAGGCTGTGAGGTCTATGTTGCAGAAAAATCTAGACTAGAAAAAGAAAATAATAAATACTTTCATCTGACTTTGTTAGCGGAAAATGAAGAAGGCTATAAAAACCTGATGAAAATAGTTTCTATTGGATATTTGGAAGGGTTTTATTATAAACCCAGAGTGGATAAAGAAATTTTATCAAAGTATTCTAAGGGAATAATTGCACTTTCTGGTTGTATGAGCTCAGAAATTTCGAGGTCTATTATAAATAATTATGATACCAAATCTATTATAAAATCTTACTTGGACATATTTGGCGAAAAAAATTTTTTTTTAGAAATTCAGGATAATGGGCTAGAAGAGCAAAAAAAAATCAATCAAACTTTAATAGATTTTTCTAAAAGTTTAAATTTAAATTTGGTTGCGACTAACGATTGTCATTATCTAAATAAAAAAGATGCATATATCCAAGAAATTTTATTGTGCATAGGGACTGGCAAAACCATAAAAGATGCTAATAGAATGCGATTTTCTACTAATGAATTTTATTTTAAATCTCCGGCAGAAATGTATGAAATTTTTAGTGGAGTAGAAAGTGCTTTAGAAAATACTATAAAAATTTCTGATAGATGCAATTTAGAATTAAATTTTTCAAAACTATTTTTGCCAAAATTTGAAGTGCCTAGTGGCTACGATGAAAATACTTATCTTACTTATCTTTGTGAAAAAAATATTTCAAAAAAATTCAAAGAAGTAAACGATGTCATAAAAAATAGGTTAACTCACGAGCTTAGCATAATTACCAAAATGGGTTTTTCTGCATATTTTTTAATAGTTTATGATTTTATTAGATATGCCAAAACTCATAAAATTCCGGTAGGTCCAGGTAGAGGCTCGGGAGCCGGGAGCATTGTTTCATATTTATTAGACATTACAGATGTCGATCCTATAAAATACGAATTGATTTTTGAAAGATTTTTAAATCCTAGCAGGGTGACGATGCCGGATCTTGATATAGATTTTGCTGATACCGGTAGGGAAAAGGTTATTGAGTATGTGAGAGAAAAATATGGCGAAAAAAATGTTTCTCAGATTATAACTTTTGGAAGTATGCAGTCAAGGCTAGCTGTTCGCGATATAGGCAGAGTCTTAGATATTTCGTTAAAGGATACGGATAAAATAGCAAAGCTTATCCCGCTTGGCGAAAGCATAAATAATGCCTTGGAAGAAGTAGAAGAATTAAAAAATTTGATGGAGACTAGGGCTGATTATAAAGAATTATTGGAAATTGCTAAAAAAGTTGAAGGAATGAAAAGGCATATTGGAGTGCATGCAGCAGGCATTTTAATTAGTGATAGCGATATGACTAATTATGTGCCATTTACTAAGTCTCCTAAGGGGGTAATTACTACCCAATACGAAGGGGAGCATCTGGTGAGCCTTGGCCTATTAAAAATGGATTTTTTGGGGCTAAAAAATTTATCTATCATTGATGATGCGATAAAATTAATTAAAAATTTTAGAAATATAGATCTAAATATTAATAAAATCCCTTTAGATGACGAAAAAACTTTTACTTTGTTAAAAGAGGGAAATTCAGTGGCAGTTTTCCAATTAGAAAGTAAAGGAATGCAAGATCTATTAAAAAAGCTTTTGCCAGAAAACATAAATGATATTATAGCCTTAATAGCACTTTATAGGCCTGGGCCCATGGGTAGCGGGATGCTGGATGATTTTGTTAATAGAAAGCACGGGAAAAGCCTTATAAAATACGATCATCAGATTTTAGAGCCAATTTTGAAGGAAACTTATGGTGTGATTTTATACCAAGAGCAAGTTATGAGAATCGCTATGGATATGGCAGGATTTTCACCTAGCAAGGCTGACAACCTTAGAAAAGCTATGGGAAAGAAAATTCCAGAAATTTTGGAAAAAGAAAGAGCTTCATTTTTGGAAGGGGCATCAAAAAATAATATAAAAGAATCTATATCTAAAAAAATTTTTGACAATATAATAAAGTTTGGAGGTTATGGGTTTAATAAAAGTCATAGCACAGCCTATGGTCTGGTTTCGTATAGAACGGCATATTTAAAGGCGAATTATCTTATAGAATATATGACAAGTGTTCTAAATAATGCCATAGGTGATACAGATTCTATCTTAGATTATATAAACGAATGTAAAAATTTGGGCATAAAGATTTTACCCATAGATATTAATAAAAGCTTTGATAAATTTTGCATTGAAAATTTAGAACAAAAAGAAATAAGGCTGGGATTTTCTATAATAAAGGGCATGGGAGAAAAAGCTGCAAGTCAGATAGTTCAGGCAAAAAACAATGAAAACTTTTTAAATTTTTCTGATTTTTTGAAAAAAACAAACACAAATATTAATAAAAAAGCTGTGGAAAATTTGATTAAAGTAGGAGCCTTTGATAGCCTTGGGTATACTAGAAAAAGCCTTTTGGAAAATTATGAAAAAATTTTAGAAAATATCTCAAAAAAACAAAAAGAAGAAAGTAAAAAACAAATATCGTTTTTCGATGAAATATTAAAATCAGATAGCGAGGCTGACGAACATATTCCAACTGCTCCAGAATTTGGAGAAATGACACTTTTGGCTTATGAAAAAGAAGCTTTGGGATTTTTTATCAGTAATCATCCTATGGAAATTTTAAAAGATGAAATAAAAAGATTTTCAAATATTAATATAAAAAAAATTCTTACTGCTTCTAACTTTGAAAAAGAAATAAAACTGATCGCTTTTATTAATAAAGTAAAAAAAATAAAAACTAAAAAAGGCGAAATTATGGCATCTGTTTTGCTTTTGGATACCACTGGTGAGATAGATGGAATAGTTTTTCCAAATATTTATAATCAGTTTTTGGAAAATATACAGGAAGAAAAAATCGTTTTTATAAAGGCGAAAGCTGATGAAAAATTGAATAAATTAAATTTAATAATTAGCGAAATTGTGGAATATGATAAATTTAAAAAAAATATTATAAATAAACTTTATGTGGAAATAAAAGAAAATTTTTTGGACAATGAAGATTTGCTGAAAGATTTTAAAAAATTTTTAACTACCGAAAGCCTTAAACCAGATGCTAATAAAAAAGTAATTATAAAAATAAACCTTGACGATAAATTGTATAAAATAGATACAAATATAAAAATTCCTTTTACTGATGAAAATGAAAAAAAAGTAAAAGAATTTTTTGGGGAAAACAGTCTAACTTTTTCTATAAAATAAAATTATTAGAGGAAAAAATGAAAAAAAATATATGTTTTATAGGTTCTGGGAAAATGGCAGAAAGCATAATAAACGGCATAATTATGAAAAATATTTTTGCCAAAGAGAATATTTTTTGTCTGGATATTGATAATGAAAGGCTAAAAATTATAAAAAATAAATACAATGTAAAAACTTTTAATATTGAAAATATTATAGATTTTTTTGACGATAAATTTTTATACGATGCTGTAATTTTTTTGTCTATAAAGCCAAATAATTTTATAGATGTTTCTAAAACTTTAAAAAATCTCTTTACTCAAAAAAATATTGATACAAAAAAATTATTTTTTATGTCAATTATGGCTGGCAAAAGAATAGAAACTATAACGAAAGCTCTTTCTAGTGAAAATTCTTATATAAAACTAATTAGAATAATGCCGAATACTCCGTCTCTAATAGGCGAGGGAGCTATAGGATATTCTTTTTCTAAAAATATAGAAGAAAATGAAAAAACTTTGGCAGAAAAAATTTTATTTTCTATAGGCGAATGCATCAATGTAGACGAAAATGACTTAGATGCTATTACTAGTTTATCTGGCAGTGGGCCTGCGTATCTTTTTTATTTAGCAGAGGCTATGATAGAGAGCGGAGTAAATATGGGGCTAAGCCTAGAAGTTTCAAAAAAATTGACTATAAAAACTCTTTTTGGGGCTAGCAAAATGCTAACAGTTTCCAAAGATTCTCCTACTATTTTGAGAAAAAATGTGACATCAAAGGGTGGAACTACAGAAGCTGCTATAAATTATTTTGATGAAAAAAATATGAAATCGATAATAAAAGAAGCATTGTCTAGAGCTCAAAAAAAATCTATAGAGCTTTCGTAATGTTTATTACTATAGAGGGAATAGACGGTTCTGGCAAATCAACTCAAATAGAATTATTGTCAAAATATTTTATTGAAAATCAAATGGATTTTATTGTTCTTCGTGAGCCTGGTGGGACAAAATTAGGCGAAAAAATAAGGGAAATCCTTTTGGATAAAAAAAATAATATTTCTAAAGTTTCTGAGCTTTTACTTTTTGAAGCATCCAGAGCCGAGTTAATAGAAAAAATTATATTTCCAAATATAAAATTGGGCAAAATAGTGTTGTGCGACAGGTTTATAGATTCTACTCTAGCTTATCAGGGATTTGCTAGGGGGCTGGATCTAAAATTTATTGAAAATATACATAATTATTTTAAGATTTTGCCAGATCTTACTATATACCTGGATATAGATGTGGAGCTTGCTTATAATAGATTGGATAAAAATTTAGATAGATTGGAAAAAGAAGGCAAAATTTTTCAGGAAAAAGTGAAAAAAGGATATCTTTTTTTGGCTGAAAAGTATAAAAACAGAATAAAAATAGTGAATGCGAATTCTCTTTCAAAAATAGAAATTCACGAAAAAATTATAAAGCTGATAAAGAATTTTATTTTCCAATACAAAACTTTCTAAAAATATTATCTAAAATTTCGTCATTTGTTATCGCATTTTTGCCCAAAATATCATCCAAAAGATTTATTATAATCCTAGAATCCATTGATAAAATTTCCATTGGCTCTAGTTTTTCTATATCAGATATTAAAATATCTAGATTTTTTATAATTTTATTAAAAATTTCTGTGTGCCTAGCATTTAGCATAAAAGTCTCATTTAAAAAATTGCCGTCAGAATCGTAAAGATTTTCTATTATTTTGTCTAGTAAAATGTCTAAATTTTTGTCAGACTTGGTTGAAATTTCTATTAAATTTTTGTTTAAAAACATATTAGATGTATCAATTTTGATATTTTTTATGTCAAAATTTTTTGATTTTACGTCGCTTTTATTTGCAATTATTAAAATATTTGAGCTTTTTAAAAGTTTTAATTCATTAAAAATTTCTAAATCTAAATAGTCGATACTTTTTGACATATCTAAAATAAAAAGAATATAATCAAAATTTTTTAAAGATTTTTTAGTTTTTTCTATTCCAAGATTTTCTATTAAATTTTCATGTTTGTTAGTAAGATTTCTAATGCCAGCAGTGTCAAATATATTAAACAAAATATCTTTATATTCAATGCTAGATTCTATAATATCCCTAGTTGTGCCTGGGATATCAGTGATTATTGCTCTATCTTCTCCTAAAATTTTATTTAAAATGCTGGATTTTCCTACATTAGGCTTGCCTATTAAGGCTATCTTTATTCCTTTGGCAATTTTATTCGTCTTATTTGAAAGTTTTATTTGATCTAAAATCTCGTTTTTTACATTTATAAAAAAATTTTTTAAATCATTATAATCAATATCTAAAATCCCTTCATGATCAATTATTAATTCCATATAACTCGTTTTATCAATAATTTTTACTTTTATATTATTTATTAGGTTAGTAAGTGAGCCTTGTAAGTTTTTTTGTGCAAATTTTAGAGAAAAATTACTATTAGCATTTATCACATCTAAAACAGCTTCTGAGGAGGCCAGATCCATTTTCCCGTTCAAAAAAGCTCTTTCTGTAAATTCGCCAGGCCTTGCTAAACTGGCTCCATATTTATAAGCCAAATCTAAAATTTTTGTCATAATATGAATATTATTATGGCAATATATTTCCGCCATATCTTCGCCTGTATAGGATTTAGGTGAAGCCATAAAAACCAGCATAACATCGTCTATAAATTCATTATTTTCTTTATTTATTAAGGTCTTATGATAAAAAATATGATTTTTTATATCAAAAGGCTTTTGAACTAAATTATTTATTATAAATTTTGATAAATTCCCAGATATTCTAATTATTCCTATTGCACCTTTTCCTATAGCAGAAGAGATTGCAATTATAGTTTTATTTCCTGACATTTTAGTTTATTTTCAAATCCTTTAATTCATTTAGGTAATATAAATTTTAATTTTTTATGCAAAACTCCAACTTCTACTGGAAGGTTTCCAAGGCATTCACCGTCTATTTGAAAAGGCATATCGCTATTTTTTGAGATAATTTTTATATTTTTTACTTTAAAATATTGAATATTTTTATTAATCTTTCCATAAGAAATATCGATAATATCTTTTAATAAAATTATATTATTGGATGCACGAAAAGCATAAACATCTAACAGTCCGTCGTCCATTTTTGCATTTGGAAAAAGTTCGATATTTCCGCCATAAAATCTGCCATTAGTCACAATAATACTATGAAGACCTTCTAAAAATTCACCATTTTCAAAAATTATATCTAATTGCTTTGATTTATAAGTAATAATATTTTTTAAACCTGAAACAATATAAGATGTTTTTCCTAAAATTTTTTTTATATTTATATCTGTATCATTGACAGATTTAGAGTCAAAACCTATCCCCAGCATCATTAAAAAATAATTGGTTTTTGCTTGATGTTTTATATATCCTATGTCTAGCATTTCATAATTAAATGTGCGAAGGACACGAATTATTTTATTTATATTAGTTGTCAAATGTTTTTCAAAATTAAAAACATTTGCTGTCCCGCCAGGGATAAAAAGCAAAGGCAGGTCTATATTATTGTTTATCATATATGTAATAATTTTATTTAATGTCCCATCTCCGCCACAAACGACTATTGCATCTTTTTGGTCTAAATTATAAAGAAAAAGATCTTTGTCTAGGTTTGTTTTTTTTGTAAACATAATTTCTGATAAAATTTTATGATCACTAAATGCTTTTATCATAGAATTAATATTTATTGTGCCATTTTGGATCTTTCCAGCTACATTGTTTATAACAAATTTTATCCTTAACATAAAAATTTTACTCCATAAAACTTGCCATAGAATTTTCAGTTTCCCAGACATTAATTTTTTTAACAAGAATATTTTTATAATCTTTTAATAATTCTTTTAATTCGAAAAATATGTATTTTGCAATCATTTCTGAAGAAGGATTTAATTCTTTAAAAAATTTAATTTCATTCAAAAGTTTATGGTCTAAATTTTCCAAAACTTTGTTTAAAAATTCTTTCAAAATTTTAAAATCAATTAAAATATAAGCTTCATTTAAATAGTTCCCACTAAAAAAAGCTTCTACTTTCCAGTTATGTCCGTGCAAGTTTTCACATTTCCCATTGTAATTTTTTAAAAAATGAGCTGAAGAAAATTTAGATTTTACCATTAGCTCAAACATTTTCTTTCTCCATACATTTTATCTGAATTTTATTTCCAAAAGAAGCAATATTAAGGTACTGCCAATCTAGATAAACTCTAGATTTTATTTTAGGGCTAAATTTATAAGATTGTAAAAAAATTTTATTATAATCGTCAAATAATATTTTTTCTTTTAAATTATCTTTTTTATCTAGAACTAAAAATTTATTAGAAATAATTATTTTATCAATATCGTTTTCTATATTTAAAAATATGTCATTTTCCTGGCATAATAAATTGATAGATAAAAAATGTTTCCTAAAATTTTTTTCCAAGGGGATGTATGCAATGTTATCTTGCATAAAATATGTTTTAATATTTAATTTTTTTATTTCCTCAAAAAATGAATTTAATTTTAAAAAATTATTAGTCTTTTTTTCGTCAAAAAAAATATCTTCAATATTTAAATTTTTAATTTTAGAAATTTTTTGTTCGGGAGCATTTATATAAATTTTGCTATGGTTATTCTTGATATATCGATTTTTATAAAATTCATTTAAAAAAGGGAAAATATAATCATTTTTTTCAAAATTATTTATTATTAAAGTGTCAATTCTATTTATATTTAAATATTTTAAAAAGTAAAAATCACTGTAAAAATTTTCAAACATCAAATTTATTGGAATAAAATCTAAATTTTTTATATCAATAAATAAAATATTTTGTTTATCATAAGTCTTTAGATAACAATAAGAAGCATAATTATTTTTAAAAAAATAACAGTTTAAAGAATCTTTGTTTTTTATATATGAAGCTATAAAATATATCGTAAGTAAAAAAAGTATCGAGCAAAACATAATTATTTTTATATTCCCAGAATATAACATTAGTTGAAATTTATTTTTAAAAACTTTTATATTTTTTACAAAATTTATATATTTATCTTTGTGAATTTTATTAACAAAATAAAAAACGAAAATTATTCCCAAAAATATAAACAAAAATAAAAAAATATTTATATCTTTTGGGATGTCATTTTCCGTCAATCTATATATCGTAGATGTCAGATATTTATAAAAAATTCTAGCAAGAATTATCATACAGATTTTGAAAATATTTAAATTTATAAAATTTAATAAAAAAAAACTGATATATACAAAAAAATATAAAAAAAATATAACGACCAAAAAACAAAATAATGGAAAAAGTAATATGACAGACGATAAAGAAAAATTTTCTCCATAAAAAACAGCCATTGGTAAAAAAACAAAAAAATTGTTTATAAGCCAAAAAATTAATAGCATTCTAAAACTTAATGGAATTTTTCTAAAATGCATATTTATAATGGGGTGATAATATGATAATAAGTGGCTAATACCTAAAATTGATAACAAAAATAATATAAAAAATATTTTTAAATATTTTATGTGAAAAACGGAAAATAAAAAATTCCAATTTATTAAAAATATAAAATGCCCAAATATTATAAAAAATGTATATCCCAGTAATTTCCAATTGTTTAAAAATTTTTTTGCTAAATTGTCTATAATCTCAAAAAAATATATACACATTATAGATGTTAAACAAAAATATATAAAAAATCTTTCTGAATATAAAAAATAATTTTTTAGAAAAAAAATATTTATATAGTTTAAAATTATAAAAGTAAACTTTAAAGATTTTTCTTTTTTTAGATTTATTATTGAATAAAAAAAAGAAAATAAAACTGAGAATAGTATGATATTATTTGTCATTCTGTAAAAATTTTGAAAAAAATCAAATATGAATAAAAGGAATGAACAAAAAATAAAAATTGTTAACTTATATATTAATTTTTTATTTTTGATAAAAAAAATTGGGATGATAAATATAAACCATATAAAAAATTTTGATTCGATAATTAGAAATAAAGGATTAAAAATTATTCTTTTAGTTTTTAAAATATTTGGAATATTCGACTTTTCTCCAAATATTAGCCAATCAATTAGGCTATAATTCATTTTAAAATTATTTTTAAAAATTTTATTAAAAAAGTTTTTGTATTTTTGTCTAAACGTTTTGACAAAGAAATCACTGGCAGAAATATAAGTTTTGGTTTTTTCATAAAATTTTATATTTTCTAATGAAAAATAGAAATCGTTTTTAATTCCAATTTTGTATAAAAAATTAATTTCTTCTTTTTCTATAGTTCTCAGATTTCCATTTAGAATATAACAATCTTTATATTTTGGGATATCTTTAAATTTTGTAATGTCAGTTATTGCAATCAGTTTGGAAGAATTTTTTTTAGGTTTAAATATAAATTTTTTGATTCTATCAATTTCTTCTCCAGAGGAAGTTATAAAATATGGAGCAAATTCAAAAATAATTTTATTATTTATTTGTATAGGATTATTTTTTACAAAACCTAAAAAAAAATGATTTTCTTTTATATTAAAAGATTCTTTAAAGTTTAAAGCATTTTCTTTTGCAAAATTTTTACATTTTAGAAAAAAATTAAAACCGTTTATAGATGAAAAAAGCATTAAAAATATTAAAAATAATTGGAAATTTTTCTTTTTTACATAATAAAAGATTGAAAGAAGAAAAAAAATAAAAAATGAAAGTAAAAAAAATATTCTATTTGTAAATAAAAACTGGTTCAGTTTAAAACTGATAAAAAAATCAAAATTTATAAAATTTGCAAAAAAATATCCTATAAAAAAATAAAAAAATATGTTTATAAAAAGATTAAAAAAATGTTTATGTTTTAAAGATTTATTGTTAAAAAATTGAAAAAAATTATAAAGCTTGTGATGAAAAGTTTTATAACTAAATTTCATTTGTTTTTTCTATATATTCATATATAGCTAACATTTCAACTTTTGGGATATTAAAAAAAACTAAAACTGCTAAATATTTTGTTCCAAATTGCTTTTCGCCTACAATTTTTCCTTTAATATTAGTCATTTTTTTTTCTTTTGGCAATATAAACGAAAAAAAATTAATGCTACTATCATTTATTTTTTTATCACATAAAAAAGTCATTGACCTAGAATTAATATTTAAAATTTCTCCTTCATATTCTGGGTGATCGGTTTTTTCTATAATTATTTTTATGGTTTTTTCATGTGCTTTGAGTGCTGGCATTTTTTCCCCTTTTATTTATAAATTTGAATAATCTTTGATTCTTTTTCTATAGAATTCCCTAAAAAAGCTTTTATACTTAGGATTCTATGTATTGTTTTTATTTCAGATAACTTTTTAATTAAATAACAAATTATTGGTTCTATCGAAAAATTAAAAAAAATGCTTTGTTTAGAAATATTTAATAAAATTTTTTCTTTTTCTAATTCAAAATTTAAAAAATCTATTTTTTTGTCATTAAAAAGAATATTAGCAATTTTTTCATAATCATATTTTTTAAAAATGTTAAGTTTTTCTTCGTAATTATAAATTTTCATATTAGAAAATTCTTCTTTAGAAATATATCCAAAATCTAAGTAAGTAGAACTATTATTTAAAAATAAATTTATATTTAAAAAATCAATGCTTTTTTTGCATAAATCTTTTAAAAAATCATTATTTTTTGTTAAATTTAATCTAAATTTCATTAAAATTCTGTCTAAAAATATATCAAAATCAAAAGGAGATAAATCATGATTAAAATTTTTAATGATGACAAAAATATAACTTAGATCAAAATTTTTTTCGTTTATAAAAGGCAAAATGTCTTTTTCAATAAAATTTATTATGTTACTTTTTCCTATAAATCCCAGGTCTATTAAACCGTCTAAAAATCTTTTATCGTTATAAAATTTAGATTTAAAAATTAATTTTAGATTAAAAAAATCTGCTTCATAAAGCAATGCTTTTTTTATCTCTTCATTTTTGATTAAAGAAATTATTTCTTTATATACAAAAATAATATTTTTTGAAAAATTAGAAGAAATGTTAGATTTAATTTTGCTATATGGAAGCTCTTGGTATCCTAGGTTTAATCTTATTAATTCTGCATATAGATCTTTATAAGAAATCATATTTACTAGTCTTTCATAGTCAGTGAAAGTTAATAAAGTAGATTCTTTTGCTCTAATGATTCCTATTTCTTCTATATACATTTTTTCCTCTTATCTGAGATTTTTTAGATAATCTTCCAAAATTAATTCTGCTGAATATTTGTCAATTTCGTTTTTATATTTTTTTATGTTTTTGCCCATTTTTTTTAAAAATTCTGTTACATTTTTTGATGTCATTGCTTCGTCTATGAATTCAACTTCTAAATTGTATTTAGACTTTACATATTTAGAAAATTTTATAGATATTTTTCCAATCTCACCTATCACTTCACCAGTTTTATAGGAAAGCCCCATTAGAATTTTTTCTATATCGTAATTGTTTATAATATAATCTAGTTCTTTTTTTAAGCCATCTTGACCTATAACAACCTTATAGGCCGAAGCTAAAATTTTATTAGGATCTGACATAGCAATCCCTGATCTTTTTAGCCCATAATCTATGGAGAGAATTCTTCCCATTTTATTCCATTAAAAATTTTATTTCTATGATTAATTTTTCTAATAAAAATTTCGTATCAATAGATAATTTCCCGGTTTTTACCTTTGAATCTGTTTCTATTAATAAATCTAAAATTTTATATATTTTTTCAAAATTAAAATTATTTGCATCAGTATAAAAATTTTTATCTGGATAAAAATTCTGTTTTCTAAACATAGCATTAATTTCAAAAGAGGATTTTTTTTCTTTTTTCATTGTCAAATATTCTAAAATTTTAACAAATCTATTAAAAATAGTATAAAAAATTATCGTGCTTTCTTTTATTACATTAGGAGACAAATTTTCTAAAATCTCAAAAGATTTTTTATAATCCAAAGACGATAAAACTGCTGAAAATTTATAAATATCGTTTTCGTCTGCTTTAAAAATAATTTGATCTATATCTATTTTTTCAATATTATCTTTATTATATACAAACAAAAGAAGTTTTTTTAACTCTTCTTCTAAAAATTTTTGATTATCTTTGAATAATGAAACCAAACTATTGACAGCTTCACTAGATAAGATTTTATTATGTCTTTTAAAAAAATCAACAATTATTTTATTTAACATCTTATCTGTATAAGGATAAAATGTTTCCAAGGTAGCATTATTTGCAAAAATTTCGTGCCATTTTTCTTTTTTGGACAATTTTTCATTGGCTTCAAAAATTAACATCGTTATGTCTAGTGGATTATCAAGATATTCGCCAAAGGCTAGTTTTTGCTTTAGAGTATATTTTTCAAAATTTTTTACAATTATTAATCTTTTATTGTCAAAAAAAGGAATAGTTTTAGCCAAAGAAATAATATCCTTTGGCAAAGCCTCTTCGGCATAAAAAAGATTATAGTTAAATTCGTTATATTCCTTTAAAAATGATTTTTTTAAAAGATTTATTTTTTGTCTTTTGGAATATAAATTTTCTCCATCAAATAAATATATCAAATTTCCCATTTTTAATAATAAAACCTGTCATTATCCCAAACAATTTTCCCATTAACTATGGTCGTATCTACTTTTCCTAAAAGTTTCCAATCCAAAAATGGAGAGTTAGAACTTTTTGATGCAATGTTGTCTTTTGGAATAAATTTTTTATTTGGATCAAAAATTACAATATCTGCAAAATATTCTGGTTTTATAATTCCTCTATTTTTTAAATTAATTAATTTTATAGGATTAGTTATAAGCTTTTTTAAGACAAAATTTATATCCATTTTTTCTTCTAAAATTAATTTTTGATAGGTTAAGGCAAGCTCAGTTTCTAGCCCTATTATACCAAATGGAGCAAAGTTAAACTCTCTATTTTTTTCTTCTTTTGTGTGAGGAGCATGGTCTGAAGCTATTATATCTATAGTTCCGTCTTTTAGTCCTTCGATTATAGCTTTTACATCATCTTTTGTTCTGAGAGGCGGATTTATTTTAGCATTGGTGTTATAGCCTAAAGCAGCCTCTTCTGTCAATGTAAAATAATGCGGTGCAGTCTCACAAGTAATTTTTACACCTCTTTTTTTAGCATCTCTTATTAGATTTACAGAGCCTTTAGTGCTAACATGAGCTATATGCAAAGTTCCTTTTGTTCTTTCTGCTAATATGATATCCCTTGCGACCATTACTTCCTCTGCAGCAGAAGGAATTCCGGGAAGCCCCAGCCTCATAGAGATTTCACCCTCATTCATAACTCCACCATTAACCAGATTTAAATCTTCAGAGTGGGATATTACAGGGATGTTAAAAGTTTTTGTATATTCTAGAACTTTATACATTATAAAAGAGTCAGAAACAGGCTTTCCATCGTCGGATATTGCAACAATTCCAGCTTTTACTAGTGAGCCTATTTCTGTGATTTCTTTTCCTTCTTCTTTTTTGGTTATGCATCCTATGGGAAGAACATTAACCAAGGCTTCTTTTTCAGATTTTAAAATTAAATATTCTATTACAGGGACAGTGTCTAGTGTAGGATTAGTGTTTGGCATGGCACAAATAGTTGTAATTCCACCCTTTGCAGCAGCCATTGTTCCAGTTTTTATAGTTTCTTTTCCTTCGTAGCCAGGCTCCCTTAGGTGTGTGTGAATGTCTATTAGCCCTGGCAGAACCCATTTTCCTTTTGCATCTATTATTTTTAAATTTTTTATTGGAAGTTTTAAATTTTTCCCTATTTTTTTTATTTTATTCCCAGAAATGTAAATATCTGATATTTTGTTAAAATTTCTGGTAGGATCAAATATATTTCCATTTTTTATTAAAATTTTCATTTTTTCCTCTAAAGAGAAACTTTTGATATGTTTTTAAACAAAGATAATAAATAAAGAACAGCCATTCTGATAGCTATTCCATTGGTTACTTGCTCCAAAATCACAGATTTTTTAGTGTCAGCTAAGTGAGATGAAATTTCTATTTCTCTATTCATAGGTCCAGGGTGCATAATAATAACATTAGAATCTAATGATGACACTAAATCTTCCGTCACTTTGTAGAATTTTACATATTCTGATATCGATGGGAACAAGTTTTTCGTTTGTCTTTCTAGTTGAATTCTTAAAATATTTATAACATCTGCATTTTTTATTGCATTTTTTAAATCATAGTCAATCTCTACTCCTAAAGTTTTAAAACTTTCTGGAACTAATGTTGATGGTCCTACTAATGTTATATTTGCCCCAAATTTTTTTAATGCAAAAATATTTGATTTTGCTACTCTGCTGTGTGCAATGTCCCCTACTATCACTATTTTTTTACCTTTTATGTCTTTTATTTTATCTTTTATTGTAAAGAGATCTAATAATCCTTGGGTGGGATGTTCGTGAAAGCCATCGCCGGCATTTATAACAGAGGCAGAAATATTTTTAGCTAAAAGATTTGGTGCTCCAGAGATAGAATGTCTAATTATTATAAAATCTACTTTCATAGCTTCTAAAGTTTTGCCTGTATCTATTAAACTTTCGCCTTTCATAATGCTACTGGTATTGGAGACAATATTTATTACATCGGCACCTAGTCTTTTGGCAGCTAGCTCAAAGGAATTTCTGGTTCTAGTCGATGGTTCATAAAAAAGATTGACTATAGTTTTCCCCTTTAAGGCTGGAAATTTTTTAACAGATTTTGTGAAAAGTTTTTTGAATTTTTGTGCTGTATCTAATATCAATTCAATATTTTCTTTTGATAAATTTTCTAATTCTAAAAGATCTTTTTGCTCTAGCATCCACTTTCTCCTAATGGATAAACTTTAGAAAAACAGAGTCAAAAGAATCAATTTCTTTTAATTTTACAGAAATGATTTCTTCTTTTGGTCTAGTTTTAAAGTAAAAGCCTGTGATATCAGGCTGAATAGGGAGCTCTCTATTTCCTCTATCTATAAAAGTTGTTAGTTTTATAGACTTTGGCCTTCCAAAATCCATTATACAGTCAATTGCTGCTCTAATAGATCTCCCGGTATATATGACATCGTCAACTAAAATTAGATTTTTATCGTTTATATTAAACGGCAGTTTAGTTTCTTTTAAAGAAATATCTTTTAATTTTTCATAAATATCATCGCGATAAAGCGAAATGTCAATTATTCCTAATGGAATTTTAATATTTTCTAATTTTTCAATTTCCTCAATAATTCTTTTTGCAATAAAAACACCTCTGGTTTGCATTCCGATTATAATTAGATCTTCTAAATTTTCTATCGTTTCTATAATTTCATTTGAAATTCTAATAAGAATTTTTTTAATTTTTTTCTCATCTAAAATCAGTTTTTCTTCCATTTTAATCCTCTAGAGATACTTTTTGTATATCAATATTATTTATATCTAAATTTAATATTTTTGAGGTAAATTCTAAAAAATATTCTGTATAATCTGTCACAAAAAATTTATAAAATTTTTTATTGTCGTTAGTATTTTTTAGGATAGATTTTGCAACTTTTGCAGTTTCTATAGCAGAATCTATAATATTTACATTTTCACCTAGAACCTTTGATATAACATTTTTTATTATAGGATAATGAGTACAACCCAAAATTAAAGTGTCTATTCCAAAACTTTTAAACTCCTCTAAATATTTTTTTGTTACCAAAAATGTTATCTCATCATTTATTAAATTTTCTTCGACCAAAGGGACAAATAATGGACAAGCTTTTTGAAAAACTTCTATCGAATTGTCCAAGGCTTTTAAAGATTTTTCGTAGGCTTTGCTATTTATGGTGCCTTTTGTTCCTATTACACCAATTTTTTTGTTTTTTGTAATATTTTTTGCTGCCATAGCTCCAGGATTTATTACCCCTATTACAGGTATTGGTAAAATTTCTGCCAAGGATTTTAAGGCATAAGATGTGGCAGTATTACAGGCTATAATCAACATTTCAATGTCTTGCTTTAACAAAAATTTTGAAATTTGTATAGAAAATTTTTTTACAATTTGCTCTGATTTGTTTCCATAAGGCACCCTTAAAGTGTCGCCAAAATAAACAATGCTTTTATTAGGAAATTCTCTAATTATCTGTTTCATTACAGTAAGCCCGCCAATTCCAGAATCAAAAAGTCCTATACTCATAAAAAATCCTTATAAAAATTTTAAATTTAGTAATTTTTGTGATAAAATTTCATAGGAAAATTCATCAAAATTTATATCCATATTGACAAAGAAAATTTTGCTTTTTGTTTCAAAATTTAATTTAAGATCTTTTATTTTAACAAAATCTTTTTCAGTGGTTAATAAAATATCACAAAAGTTAAGGCTTTTTTCAATGTCTTTTATATTGAACCAATAATGATCTGGAAATATAAAATTTTGTGACATTTTTATATTTAAAGTTTCTAAAATTTTTGTAAAAGATTTTGGATTTCCAATTCCAGATAGAGAATTGATTTTTTTGTTTTCAAAAAATTTTAAAGCATCGTCTATTTCTAAAATTTCGTCATTTAAATTTATAAAATTTTTGGGAATATATTCTGAGATCAATAAATTTTTATTTCCTTCATTAAAATTAAATTTATCCAAAGATTTTTTCAAAGAGGTTATATTATCATTGCTTGAGATATTGCATTTAGTTAAAATTATTAAGTTTGCTCGTTTTAGATTTTTTACTGGCTCTCTAAAAGTGCCTCTTGGGAAAAGTTTATTTTTTAAAAAATTTTCTGATGCATCTATAAGCAAGATATCTAGATTTTTTTTTATAGAAAGATTTTGGAAACCATCGTCAACTATAAAATATTTTATTTTTGGATAAATTGAAGTCATTTTAGAAATAATTTTATTTTTATTTTTACCAACTCCTAAGTAGATTGTTGGGAAATTTGACTTTAACATAAAATTCTCGTCGCCAATAATTTTTATATCTGAAATAATTTTGGGAGGAATTATTTGATCGGATTTAGATTTTCTTTTATAGCCTCTAGAAATCACAGAAATGGTATTATTTTTATCTAAATTTTTTAGAATCTCGATAAATTTTTTAATCATAGGGGTTTTTCCAGTTCCGCCTAGAGTAATATTCCCAATGCTTATTATAAAAAGATTTTTGTAACTATGAGTTTTCAAAATTTGAAATTGATATAAAATTGCTCTAAATTTTAATATAATCCTATAAATAACGGATAAAAAAGAAAAAAATAAATTTATTATGTGAAATGGCGATTTCTTTATTATAGATTTATATTTATTCTCTAAATATATATTTATATTTTTCATAAAAAATGATTTTAAATTAATTATAATAAAAATCAATGATTTTATTTAGGAGCTAGACTTTATGGAAATTTTTGATGCTGTAGTTGTGGGTAGTGGTCCTAGTGGAATGCAGGGAGCTATTTATTTAGCTAGAAATAATCTAAAAGTTTTAATGTTTGGCAAGGAAGAAAATAGTGCTTTATACAATGCCAAGATTGACAATCTTTTTGGCTATAACGATGTTTGTCTGGGGAAAGATTTGCTAGAAAATACAAAAAATAAATTAATTAATCTAGGGATGAAAAAAATTGACAAAAACATAAAAAATATAAAAAAAGAAAATGAAATTTTTTCTTTAATTGATGAAGATGAAAATAAATATTTTTCAAAATCAATTCTTATTTCGACAGGAATAAAAAGAAAAGTTTTAAACATAGAAAATGAAAAAAAATATTTAGGAAAAGGTGTTAGTTATTGTGCAACATGCGATGGATTTTTTTTCAAAAATAAAACAGTTTGCATTTATGGCGATGGAATAAAAGCTATAGAAAGTAGCATTTATTTATCAAATATTGCAAAAGAAGTTTTTTTAGTTTTCAATGATGAAAAAGTATTAAAAAATTTTAAAAAAAGTGAAAATTTATATAAAATTAAAAATATAAACATAATTTTTGGTGAAAAAATAATTTCTATTTTGGGCGATGAAAATATTTTAAAAGAAATAATTTTTAGTTCAAAAAAGAGTTTAAAAGTTGACGGTCTTTTTATAGAAATGGGGACATTTAGCATAAAAGAGGTGTTTTCTGATTTGCCCTTAGATATAACAAAAGATCATATAAAAGTCGGGTTTAAACAAGAAACAAATATAAAAGGCATATATGCTGCAGGCGATATAACTGGCGAGCCTTATCAAATATCAAAAGCTCTTTTTGATGGAATGAATGCTGGCATAAATCTCCCAGATTATATAAAAAATAAAAATTGAAATAAAGTTTATCTATATTATAATTTCAAGTATCATTTTGGGGTAAAATAGATGCAATGTAAAAATAACATAAATATTATAAAAAAAGAATTGTTAAAATTAATAATAAAATTTTTTATGAATGGAGACTTAGATTCAAAATTTGACAATTTTTTTTTAGAAGAGTTAAAGTTTAATTTGGAAAAAAAAGAAAATCTAAACTTTAAACTTTCGGATAAAGATGTTTTGGTTTTAAAGCATAAACTTTTGTCTATTTTGGGTCTAGATATTAATAAAAATTTAGATAAACCTTTAAAGGAGTATTTGAATGATGCTTTGTCTAGACAAGAAATTACAAATAATTTTTTAGATGTTTTAGATATTTCTTGTGCATCTTGCGAAGAAAGTAAATATTTTGTGACTTCATCTTGTATGGGATGCACCGCGAAGCCTTGTGAAAAAAATTGCCCTTTTGGTGCCATTTCTATCATAAACGAAAAATCTGTAATAGATGAAAAAAAGTGCATAAAATGCGGAATGTGTGAAAAAGTTTGCCCATATCATGCTATTATTTATAAACCTAGACCTTGTGAAGAAGTTTGCCCAGTTAATGCAATATATAGAGATGAAAAAACTAAAACTCAGAAAATTCAACAGGATAAATGCATTTCATGTGGAAAGTGTATGAATGCTTGTCCTTTTGGGGCTATTTTAGAAAAATCTGAAATCATAGATGTTCTAAAACTTTTAAAAGATAAAAATAAAAAATTGGTTGCGATGCTAGCTCCATCTATTTTGGGGCAATTTTCATGTGAGACTGAAAAAATAGCCTCTGCAGTAAAATCTTTAGGTTTCTATAAAGTAGAAGAAGTAGCATATGGGGCGGATTTAACTACAGAAAATGAAGCTAAAGAGTTTTTAAAAAAAATGGAAGAAAAAGATTGTTTTATGACTAGTTCTTGTTGCCCTGCTTATGTCGAAATTGCCAAAAAGCATATTCCAGAAATTTTAGAAGCTGTTTCAAAAACTCCTACTCCTATGAATTTTATTTCAAAAGTTGTAAAAGAAGAAGATTCTAGTTTAATTACAGTTTTTATTGGGCCTTGTTTAGCCAAAAAAGTAGAAGCTTTGAGGGATAAAAATACAGATTATGTTTTGACTTTTGAAGAGCTGGATGCTTTTTTTAGTGCTATGAATCTAGACTTAAAAAATATGCCTAATTATGAATTTACACGACCAGTAAATAAAGGTGGTAGAGGTTATGGAACCAGCTGTGGGGTTACTTCTGCTATTTTAAAAGATATGAGAAAAGATATTAAATTTGACAATAAATTTATAAATGGAATAGACAAAAAAAGTATTAAACTTTTAAAAATGTATGCAACTAAAAAAATAAAATGTAATTTTTTAGAAGTTATGGCATGTAGCGGTGGATGTGTAGGTGGACCTTGTGCCGTAGGAAAAGTAGAAAAAGCTGTAGAAATATTAAAAAAAGAAATAGAAAAGGCATAAAAATTTATGATTTCTATAGATGTATTAAATAAATATAAAATTTTAAACAAAATCAATTTTCCAAAAGATATAAAACTTTTGTCATTTTCTGAATTAAAAATTTTAGCTAGCGAAGTTAGGGATTACATTATAAAAGTTGTTTCTCATAACGGGGGACATTTGGCTAGTAGTCTTGGAGTGGTTGATTTAACAATTGCACTTTTATATGTTTTTGATCTTGAAAGAGATGATGTTTTGTGGGACACAGGACACCAGGCATATGCTTATAAAATTTTGACAGATAGAAAAGAAAAATTTTTAACTCTTAGAACTTTTGGCGGAATTAGCGGATTTCCAAATATTTTTGAAAGTTCTTATGATGCATTTGGAACAGGGCATAGTTCTACATCTATATCTCTAGCATTGGGGATGGCTGTTGCCAATGACTTTTTAGAAAAAAATTCGAAAGTTGTTTCAATCATAGGAGATGGAGCTATTACTAGTGGAATAGCATTCGAAGGCTTAAATAATGCTGGAAATTTGAATAGAGATATGTTAGTCATATTGAATGATAATGAGATGTTTATTTCAGATAAAGTTGGGGCACTAGGAAAATATTTCGCCAAGATTTTATCAGGGGAAATAGTCAAAAAATTTGAAACGGTTTTGGAAACTTTAATAAAAAACTTGAAACTTCCAGAAAATATAATAAAAAAATTGTTTTCTAGAATGAAAACGATACTAACACCAGGTTTAATTTTTGAGGAATTAGGTTTTAGTTATTTTGGGCCAATTGACGGTAATAATATAAAAGTTTTAATAGATATTTTGTCAAAAATTAAAGATATAAAAGGGGCAAAATTACTTCATATTGTTACCCAAAAAGGCAAAGGCTATAAATATTCTGAAGAAAATCCTAATAAATTTCATGGAATTTCTGCTTTTGATGAGTCTACTGGAGAAATTTATAACAAAATTGTTAAAAATAAAACTTATACAGAAATTTTTACTGAGACTATTTTGAATGAGGCAAGGAAAAATAAAAAAATAATTGCTATAACAGCTGCGATGGGAGATGGAACAGGATTAAAATCTTTTTTAAAGGAGTTTCCAGATAGATATTTTGATGTTGGGATAGCAGAATCTCATGCTTTAACTTTTGCAGCAGCATTAGCAAAAAAATCTTTGATTCCTGTTGTTTGTATATATTCTACATTTTTGCAAAGAGGATTTGACCAGATTGTTCATGATATTTGTCTTCAAAATTTACATGTTATAATGATGGTAGATAGATCTGGTATAGTAGGCGAAGATGGAGCTACGCATAATGGAGTTTTTGATATTTCTTTTTTAAGGTTTATTCCTAATTTGGTTTTAATGTCGCCAAAAGATGAGGTGGAATTAAATCTAATGTTTAGGAGTGCACTGCAATATGAAAATCCTTGTGCTATTCGTTATATAAAGGGTGAAACTTTTGGTCTGGAAGTGGATTATAATAGCGAAAATATTTTAGAGTGTGGAAGAAATGAAGTTCTTATTCCTGATGGAGAAATTTTAGTATTGGCGACTGGAAATATGGTAAATCTTGCATTAAAAGTTATAACAAAACTTTTAGAAGAAAACATAAAATGTAAATTAATAAATATTAGGTTTATAAAACCTTTAGATCAAAATTTTATTTTGGAATATGCTAAAAATGTAAATATTATTATAACTATAGAAGAAAATGTTTTATTTGGGGGTTTTGGCTCTATGATAGATGAAATGTTTTCTAGTTTTGGGAAAAAAATATTTAATATTGCCTTGCCAGACAAATTCATTGAACATGGAAATGCAAATAGTTTAAGAGATAAATACGAGTTATCTTTTATTAAAATTTATCAAAGAATAAAGTCAATTTATCTTAATGAAAAATAGGAAAAAATATAATAATTTTATTTTACTAATTTTATTATTTTTAAATTTAATTTTTTTGTTTTATTATTTGTTTATTGTCAGGAAAGATTTTCCTTTAAATGATAAAAAGAATATTTTTTCTAAAGATAAATTTTTGAGAATAAATTTTTATGTTAATGATGTGAACAGAGCTATTTTGATAAACACACCTGGCAGGCAAAATATTTTGATAGATATGTCTGATAAAGAAAATATAAAAAATATTACTGATTATTTGATAAAAAACGATTCTTTATTCATAAAACTTTTTTTTTATACAAAATTTTACGAAAAAAATATATCTATGTTTAATCTTTTTAGTAATATTATTGTCAATAAAGCAATAAAAATTTTTTCTTTTGACAATGCTTCTGATATAGATAAAGTTGTAGATTATGTCAAAATTCATACAGAAATATCGTATGGTAAAATAGAAAAAAATAAAACAATTTTCTTGGAGCCAAACTTAAAAATTGATATTTTTTATCCATATGATAAAAATAAATTAGAATATGTAGGCTCTCCTTTTATATTACTCACTTATAACAAATTAAAATTTTTGTTTAATTATAACAATTCTTATAAAGATCAATATTTTTTGATGCAAAACTATGATTTTATGAATCTCATAAAGTCAGACAAAATAAATGTTGTTGAATATCCTAGAAATTTTAAAGAAAATTCATTTATTTTTTCACCTTTGTTTAAAAAGATGAATCCTGATTATGTTGTGCTAAATAATCCATCTGATACTCAAGAAAATTTAGATATTGGCATCTTTGATATAGTGCCTGATTTTAGAATTAAAAGAACAAAAAATAATTTAATAAAAATAAAAACAGATGGATATAATATAGTATTTGAGTGATTATGTTTAAAATTAAAAATAAATTTTTTATTATTTTTTTTGTATTTTTTTGTTTAGCGGATATTTTTGCCAATAATCGCGATAATAATTTAATTAATCTAGATAAAAAAATCCTTAGATATGCTAAAAGTAAAAAAAAATATATAAAATTAAAATTACAAGAATTAATTAATATAAAAGAAGCAATATCTCATAATTTGTTATTACAATCTCTAAAAGAAAAACAAAAATCTTCCAAAAGTATTGCTCCAATAAATGAAAAAAAACTAAAAGATGAAAATCTTGATCCTATAATTGCAGAATATAAAGAAAATATTAATATAGAATCACAAAATTTTGTAAATAAAAACCCAGTTTTGAAAATAAAAGATTCAAAAGATAAAATAGAATTAGATGAAATAAAGCTTGTGTATAAAGATTTTGTTTTAAATTTTAAATCAAAAAATTTTTTGAAATGCAGAAATTTTCTCTCACAAAATGATTTTAACAAGATTAAAAACGAGTTAGAATTTAATAAAATGGATTCTTCTTTTGATAATATTTTGGAACTAAATATAAAAAATATATGGAACACATATTATGATCCTTTGTTCCGAAATGATATTATTTTTAATTTAAAAAAAAATTTTAATTTATATATTAATGATATAAAAAAAGAGATTAATGATTTAAAGAAAAAGAATAAAACTTTTGAAATTGAACAATTAGAAGAGCAAATGGATTATGAAAAGAAAAGACTACAAAGTGAAATTTTGTTTTTAAAAGCAAAAATAGAACCATTTGGAGAAATTTTAGATT
The DNA here is from genome assembly GCA_900321865.1 of uncultured Elusimicrobia bacterium. Taxonomy (GTDB): domain Bacteria; phylum RUG730; class RUG730; order RUG730; family RUG730; genus RUG730. Next base: position 1,189 of record ONXP01000009.1, on the reverse strand, counting down.
ATTGTCTCTATGATAAAAAATGTATTCTAATTGTAAATTTTCGATATAATTTTGTGAATGTGGAAGAATTCAGTAATCTAAAAGATATTATTAAAATTCAAAATTTCAAAGCTTTTAATTTTATAGAGCCAAATATTTTAAATGTTTATGATGCTATTTTTTTTGTGAAAGAAGAGAATAATTGGAAGATTTCTTTTTTTTCACATGATCAATTTTCAAACGAAAAATTTATTAAATTTTTAAACAAATACAAAAATTAATCGGATTTTTAAAAATTCTGAAATTTTAAACTATAACTATAACTATAACTATAACTATTTTATTTTTTTTAGATTTATAAATTTTTTGATATTTTGAATTTTATAGTTTTCTTAGATGGAATTGCAATTTTTTCATTAGTTTTAGAGTTTCTGGCAATTTTGAGTTTTGTGATTTTTGGCTCAAAACTCTAAACTAGAAAATAAATTTTTTATGTTATTCTAAAATGAATTTTTTATTTAGATTAATATTGTCAAATAAAATTTTTAATTTCATAGAAAAAATAATATAAGTACATATTAAATTTTTTAATGTTTCATATTAACTAATTCATCTAAAACTTTATCAAAATCACTATTTTGAAGTTTTATTAAATCTTTCTTATAATAAAAATGTGGTTCAATATCTCCATTATCTTTAACTTCTGCTAAACAAATTATAATTTTTTTTATAAATAATTCATATTGATTTTTTGTGATTGTTAGTTTGTCAAAATAATCTTCGTAAGCCTTTTTTAATTTTTTTGTTTTTTCTTTATCTATTGCCTTATCTTCGTAACCTTTAACTTCAATATATAAATAAAAATCATTTTTAAATTTAATTATAAAATCAAAATAACTCTTTTTAAAATATCCATTATCAATATAATCGGCATATATATTTCCTGCTTTTTGATTTTTAGCCCATAATTTAATGTCTCTACTATATCTTACAATATGTGAAAATATTACATTTTCATTATGTGAATCTAATACTTGATAAGTATATTTTTCTCCATTTCTTTTAATATTAAATAAATATTCTTCACCGATAACTCCTCTATTTTTTTCATCTTCTTTTATTTCAGTATATATATCAGGTTTAATTGTTTCAGTTTTTATTTCATATTTTATATTTTGAAATAATGATTTTTGTATAATATCTTTAATAT
>ONXP01000004.1 GCA_900321865.1 uncultured Elusimicrobia bacterium | reverse complement strand
TATTTTATTTTTTATAATCGGAATTATTTGGAAAAAAGCCTGCATGAATCCTCCTATTACAACAAAAATAGCAAGGAAATAAATTGATTTTTCGTTGGAAAATAGATTGCAAAATATTAACATACTAAAAATTTCAGAAATATTTAAAAAACAAGACGACAATGCCGAATACATAAATATTTGATAGACATGCAAGATTCCCATAAAAAATGCTCCAATTCCTACCGATATAAAAAATGGAAACATTATTCTAGAAAGCAAAATTGTTAATTTAAATTTTTCTGGATTTGATGCAAAACCTGGAGAGATTATCTTGATTATTTGAGGAGTAAAAATAATTCCTAAAATCGTTAGTAAAAAAAGTAATAAAAATAAAACTGAAAAAGTAGAATCTAAAAAATCTTTTTGCTCTTTTTCCGTTTTATACATTTTATAATCTGTATAAACAGGTACGAAAGCTGAAATCAAAGCTCCTTCGCCTAGAAGCCTTCTGAAAAGGTTTGGGACTTTATATGCTGCATAAAAAACATCTGTCAAAAATCCGCTTCCAAAAAAATACGCAAAAAACATATCTCTAAAATAACCTAAAATTCTAGATAGCATTACACAAACAGTAAAAATTGATATGTTTTTATAATTTTTTAATTTACCCAAAAGTAAAACTCTTTTTTTTGATTTTTAGAAAATTCCTTAATAAAGTTATTCCATTTTTTTGACTTTTCTCAGGATGAAATTGAAATCCAAAAATATTTTCAAAATGTATTCCGGATAAAAATTTTTGTTTTCCATAATGTGTAAAAAATTTATTAGCATTTTTTAAATTTAAATTTTCATAGTTTACAAAAAAAGAATGAACAAAATAAAAATAAGAAGAATTTTTTATATTTTCAAAAATAATATCAGCTTTTTCAAGATTTACATTATTCCATCCAATATGAGGAACTTTTACACAATTTTTATCAAAAATTTTTACTTCACCTTTTAAAAAATTTAAGCCAAAAGTTTCTTTCTCTTCATAACTTTTTTCAAATAAAAGTTGATATCCTAAACATATCCCAAGAAACAAAGTCTTTTTAATCATAACAGCATCATATAGAGCATCTATTAGATCTAATTGTTTTAAATTTTCCATTGCAGAAGAAAATGCTCCAACACCTGGTAAAACAATAGCCTTTGCATTTTTTATAATGTTTTTATCGCTAGTTATAATTATCTTAGATTCGTCTTTTTCTAAGATTTGAGCATATTTTAATGCTTTTTCTATGCTATAAAGATTTCCTAAACCGTAATCTATAATTAATATCATATAATGCCTTTGCTAGAAGGTAAAATCTTAATATATTTTTCATCCACAAAAACTGCATTTTTTAATGCTCTCGCAAAAGCTTTAAAAGATGCTTCTAGATTATGATGAAGGTTATATCCGTATATCAAATTAAAATGAAGAGTAAATTTTGCATTATAGGATAAAGAATAAAAAAAATGTTTGTAAATTTCATAAATCTCTTTTTCATTTGAAAATTCTTGTATTTTTTTCAAAATATTATCATCATTTTCTTTTTCAAAAGGAATCATATTGTATACCAAAAACGGTCTACCAGATATATCTAGGGTGCACTCAACTAAACTTTCGTCCATAGGAATTTTAGCAAATCCATATCTAGTTATTCCTTTTTTATTTCCTAAACATTTATCTATCAAAACTCCTAAAGTTATTCCTATGTCTTCTATTAGGTGATGATTGTCTATTTCTGTATCTCCACTCGCTTTTATTGTTAGATCAAAATATCCATGTCTTGCAAAAAGATTAAGCATATGATCTAAAAAAGGAATAGTGGTGGAAATTTCAGATTTCCCTTTTCCATCTAAATTTAAATTTATAAAAATATTCGTCTCTTTTGTTTCTCTTTTTATTTCAAAATTTCGCTTCATTTGAATAACCAATAAATTTTTTTCAAAAATACTTTATTTAAAAATTTTTTTAATAAACCCTTCATCTTTATCTTTATCAATATTAACTTTCTCTCCTAAACTTTTTGCAAAATCTATTAATTTATTTTTTTGATCTTGGTTAAGCTTTTTAGGAATATTAATATTAACTTTTACATATAAGTCGCCTCTTTTTTTAGACCCTAAAAAAGGAATACCTTTTTCTCTCATTCTAAATGTAGTTTGAGGTTGCATCCCAGCTGGAATAGTCAAAATTGCATCTTTTCCATCTATTGTATTTATCTTTATTTCTGTTCCTAAAATAGCCTCTGTCACACTAATAGCGGTATTCATATAAAGATTAGTTTCTTCTCGCAAAAATTTTGTATCATTTACTACCTCTAATTCTACAAAAAGATCTCCCGGCTCTCCACCTCTTTCTCCAGCATTTCCTTCACCTTTTAGTCTTAAAGTTTGACCAGTATCAACTCCGGAAGGAATATTTACCTTTAATTTTTTCTTTTCTCTCATATTTCCAGTTCCCATACAATTTGGACAAGGATTAGTAATAGTCTCTCCTCTTCCATTGCATACATGGCAAGTTTCGACATGAGTAAAAAAACCACTAGACATTCTAATTTTTCCTTCACCTTTACAATAAGTGCAGGTTTCTACCTTTGAAGTAGAAGTTTTTCCAGTACCTTGGCATTTATCACATTTAGTCATATGCTCAAAGGTTATATCTTTTTCTATTCCAAAAACAGCTTCTGATAATTTTACTCTTAGTCTATATCTCAAATCAGAACCTCTTTTTTGAGCAGATTTAGTTTTTTTTCTATTTCCGCCAAAAAATCCATTAAAAATATCAGAAAAAATATCTTCTCCATCTCCGCCAAAATTAAAATCGAAACCAAACCCATTTCCATTATTAAAACCATTAAACCCTGATGAAGCTCCAGCTCCTACTCCAGCATGCCCAAATCTATCATACATACTCTTTTTTTCAGGATCTTTTAAAATCTCATATGCTTCATTTATTTCTTTAAATTTTTGTTCTGCCTCTTTATCTCCTTGATTTCTATCAGGATGATATTTTAGAGCCATTTTTCTGTATGCAGATTTTATTTCTTGCTCTGTGGCATTTTTATTTATTCCAAGTACATCGTAATAATCTCTTTTTTCTGACATATTTAACTCCTTAAAAGTCTAAAAATTTTTATTTTCGTAGCATGGAGACCAATTAGGAGCCGAGATATCTCCATTAACATCAAGAAGTTTTTTTTGATTTGTCCCATCACTATTCATAATAAAAAGATCTTTTTTCCCATCTCTATCAGATGTGAAACAAATTAATCTACCATCAGGAGACCAAGTAGG
>ONXP01000002.1 GCA_900321865.1 uncultured Elusimicrobia bacterium | reverse complement strand
TTTTTTTTTTTTTATAAAACAAATTATATATTCAAAAATAGTTGCAAAGTTAGCAGATAAAAACGAAGGTTTTTTCTTCTTTTGCCATATAATCATACCTGAATTATTACCCTCTCCAAAAACCTCATCGCACAAAATCTTTACATATGCTTGGTTTTTGTCATCAATGCTTATAAAAATAACTCCATCATCACTTAAAAGGTTTCTTGCCAATCTCAATCTTGGTTCTAACATTGAAAGCAAATTGTCTCTTGTAATGTTGTTTTTATAGTTAGTTTTTGCAAACTCGCCCATACTATCTTTTCCATAAGGAGGGTCAATGTATATCATTTTAATCTTTCCTTGATATTCAAGTTGCAGGTTCAAAAGTGCCTTATAGTTGTCGCCTATAATCAATTTGTGTGTCTGCTTTGCTTCTGGTTGTGTAAAAGAAAGATTACTTTTTTCAAGATAGTGTATGATGCTATCGGTCATTTTTTCCAACCGCACATCATAGAAAAAACCTGTCTTTTTCCACATTGTTCCAAGCCCCGAAATAGCAACTGCTTCGTTCGCCGTTTCTGCATTTTCAATCAACTTTTTCAAAAGATTAAAGTTATTCTCTTCAATTATTTTCTTATCAACTCTATCTTTTAGTTCATCTATTAAATCTTTTTTTAATTTTTCTAAATTATTTATTTCCATAAAATGATAATTCCTATTTTTTCTGTATTTTATTAAATTTTAATATTTTTTAATATTTATAAAACTTATATAAAATAAATTATATAAAGTAAAAATTTTATATTATATTAATAAAACATATTTATTAAAATTCTTATAGAATTTTTAATTCTTTTTTATCTATAAATTTTAAAATATATTTTCTATAAATATAAAAGTAATTTTAGATTTTCGTTTTTTAGTAATTTAAATTTTTTAGAAAAGATAAACTAAACAATATAAAAAAATTAATTTGAAGTTTTTAAATTCTCTATTTTTTCATTACTTTTATTTACATTTCATTAATGTAATATTCATTATTGTAACTTTTTGATTTAAGAATATAAAATTTTTTTTTAAATTTTCATTTTTATTTTGATTTTTTCTAAAAAAAGATTTTTTATTTAGAATTTATTTAATATTTTGCTTAATAAAAAATGCTTTTCATCTTAAATAAATTTATATTTATTCTTTTCAAATTTTAAACATTTTCCAATAATGAGAAATATGGTTAAAATTTAAAACAAATTAATTTTGTTTAATATTAATTTTTTTAAATTTTTAGATAATTTTTCAAATCTTAAATTTTATCAAACAATTTAATATTAGATTTTTTTAATTTTATTTTCCCATTTTTCTTTTTCTTAGTTTTTTTGTTTTTTAATTTATTCTGTTTAAAGACAATTCATATTTTAAAAAATTTCATCTTATTCTTTTATCTTTCTTTTTTTCTCTTTTTTATATTTATTTATTTAATTTTTCTCAAACCTTCTCTCATCCTATCTTCTTCTTTCCAATCAATCTGGTATTTTCATAAAAAAATACCAGATTGGTTGAGTATTTTTTTATGCTGCACTAGCAAATGCCTTAATATTATCGTTCATAAATTTAACTGATGTATTATCCTTTATTCCTAGATTTCTAAAAAATTTATCCATGCTCTTCTTGATAAAAAAGCCTATCTTTTGCATCCTAAAAGCTTTCTCATCTAAAGCTTCCAGCTCTATTTTCTCTTCTCTTACAACCTCTAAACTCTCTAATTCATCAACCGAAATTCCTTCCATATCTCCTAAATTAAGCTCTTTTATTTTATCAAGTGCCACATCTTTCACTAAAACTAACCCATTTTCTTCTTTCTCTATCACTTTTATAGTTTCTGATTCTACCTTATTTATCAAGTTCTCACCTAACAAAACTTCTTGCCCTAAAACAATCTGATTAATATTTTCTTTTATATTTTTTAAATCGCCTTTCGTAAAACTTTCATAAACATTTTTATATTCTTCTTCGCCTAAAAATCCTAAGTTCAAAATATCTGCAATAATTTTGTTCGGAATCTTCATATTTTCATCAAAAACTTTCCCTTTTTTCTCAACTTCTTTCTTCACAACCTCTAACATCTTTTCATAAACTTCATTCGTCACAGCTCCACTAGCCGACAAAATATATCCATTCCCCAAAACTTCCACTGCTCTATGAATCTTTTCATCCTTAATAAATTTTTCATTTTTTAACATTTCTCGTCCCAAAACCCAGGTCAAATCCGTTAAACTATTCTTGTAATTTTTCTTCAAATATTTGTTTAAATTATTATTTTCATCTAAATTTTCTGCATCGCCAACCAAAATTATTCTTAAATTTTTCCAGTTTGTTTTCAATATCAACAAATTTTTTCCCAGAAATGTCTATCACAATTTCCCTCGAAGTATCCAAAATATTTTCTTTTATATATTTTTGAACTTCACTTTTTATACTCGGAAAATTTTTATAAATATTTTTTTTATAAAAATTCTTAAAATCAAAATTTAAAGCAGAAATCGCATTTATTGCTTCCTCAATTTCTTCTTTCGTCAATTTTGATTTTTCTTTTTCAAGTTTTTCCTCGAATTTTATCAATTTTTCAATATTTCTAAAATTTTTCGAAATAATTTTTTGCTTTTCTCCAGCAAAACTTAATGCAAATTCATGCGCATCATGAGATAAATAATATTCCCATTCTTCCCAAGTTTTACCATCTTTTTCTATGTTTTTATCCCCATATTTCTTTTTATAATATTCTGTAAAGATTATTTTATAAAGATTTTCTAAAATTTCGTGCAAAATACCTTCTTCCAAAAATTCATTAAAATCTTCTCCTCTATAGAAAAATTTTTCAATTTTCCCCAAAATCTTCAAAAATCCCTCGGTAATTCTATATTTTATTTTGTAATTTTCGCCGTATTTTTCAAAATTCGATTGAAGTTCATTCACTTCCAAATCTGCTATTTCAAAAAAACCTTCTTCCAAATCAATTTTTTCTCCAGCGATTTCTTCTAATTTATTCAGAATTTCTTTAAAATAGTTTTCATCTTCCCCTTTAAAAATATCCATTTCCCCTAAAAATTTCAAAATTTTATCTTTTGGATAAGACAAAACTTTTTTCAAGATTTCTTTAGAATTTTTTAAACTATTTTTTAATTTAGAAAAAATATTTTTATTTTCAGATAGTTCAGGTTCTTTTTTCGTCTTCACTTTCTTATCAAATAAATTGTTGGTAAATGAACCGGTAAAGGCAGAAGAGGCATGATACTCTTCTTCTTCTCCTTCTTCTATAAATTTATTATTTATTAAATCATTTAAATTTTTATCTGTTGTTATATAAGAAATTGGAAAAAATTTTTTAATTTTATATTTTTTATCATCTCCTAAAATAATAAAAGATTCTTGTTCGGCTACATACAATATATTTCCTTCTGTATAAAAATATCTACCTATTGTACAAAATATTTTTCCTTTATTATAACAGTAATAAATTCCTTTGCCTGCCTTCTTATCATCTTTAAAACTTCCTTCGTATCTATCCCCATTTGCATAGTAAAAAATTCCTATGCCTTCAAATTTCCCATTTTTAAAATCACCTTCGTATCTATCCCCATCGTTAAAATAAAAAATGCCTTTGCCTTCCTTCTTACCATTTTCCCAATCACCTTCGTATCTATTCCCATTTTTATAGAAATATTTCCCATAACCATCCTTCTTGCCATTTTTAAAATCACCTTCATATCTACTGTCATTAGTATAAACTACTTTCCCTTTCCCATTTCTTTTACCATTTATAAATATCCCTTCATAGCTTCTAATACCATTTAAAACAAATTTCCCTTTCCCTTCTACTATTTTATCTTCTTTCCAATCCCCTTCATATCTATCCCCATTATTATAGAAATATTTCCCATAACCATCCTTCTTATCATTTTTAAACTTCCTTTTGTATCTTTCCCCATTTCTATAGTAATAAATTCCTTCTCCTTCTTTTACTCCATCCTTAATTTTCCCTTCATATCTATCTCCATTTTTGTAATATATTATTCCTCTATTTTTATTTTTATTTTCATATATTATTACATCTTCTTTCCTTAATTTTTTTAATATTTTTGTAAAATCTTTAATATTAATATTGTTTAATACAATTATATCTTTTATCTTTTTTAATAAATTTTTAACTAATTCTAATGTACTTTTACTTTTTTCTTTACACTCATAAAAAATCTTATGAATATCAAATCTTACTATCTTCTTATATCTAAATTCTTTTAAATTTCTTTCTTTTAAAATTCTAAATATAAAAGATATAAAATTAAAAAAACCAAAATATATATCTTTATCTTGTATATTTCCTATTTTTTTATTTTTATTTAACTCTTCTTCTATATCTTTTATATCTTTTTCTAAATTCTTTTCAAAAATTTCCTCAATATATTTTATCTCTGTTTTTTTATTCTTAAATTCAAAAAAAGGATTCATTCCTATATCCTTAAAAAATAAAAAATGTATACCTTCTTCCGTTATTTCTTCATTGTAAAAATCATCTATCAATGCATTCCTCTCATAAATATCTTTTATAATTTCATCAATCTCTCTATTATCTTTCGAAATCTTTTCCAATTCCCTTAACTTCGTCTTTAATGCTATCATCTTAAATACTTCATAATGAAGATTATAAAAAAATTTTTTATGATAATCCTCTATATTTATTTCTTTATCATTAACTTTTATAATCTTATTTTTATTCTCCTTTGACAAATCATAAGATAATACTTGCTTTAAAATATAAAAAATATCTTTATTATCAATGCCTTTACTTTTTAATAACATAACTTCTTCTCTTAATAAATATGTAGAAAGTCCTGCCCAGGTAGCACAAAGCCCTTCTTTTTGATAAAAACTTTTATTTATAATTTTTAATTTTAATTTATTAGATAAATCGTTAAAAATTTTAAAATCTTTTTCAACAGCACCTGATGAGTCTAAAATAAACATATCTTCTTCTTGACTTTTTATAAAATCTTCGAATTTTTTTGATGTATCAATCAATAAACATACTGCATGGCCAGGTGCCTCTCTATATTTATGTATAAATCCAACACTCAATATAATTGGAACTCCCATATCCTTATATTTATTATAAATATCTTCTTTGATACCAAGATGATATAAAAAATTTTCTCTATTTATCTTATCTTCATTATATGGTAATTCATAAATTAAATGCATATTGCTAGTATTATTATCCATATTTATATTATCCAAAGTAAAATCATCGTATGAATAAATATTATTTTTATTTTGTTTATTTTGTTTTAATTTTCCATCTATATATTTTCTAAATAAATAAATTGCAGTGGATTTATCTGTTAAAAATTCTAATAGAGGGGATTTTTTTTCATCTAATATATCATAAAAACTGAATTTAATATTTTTGTTTAAATGAAATTTAAAATAACTTTCTATTATTTTTTTATCTTTTTCAGAAACATCTTCATCTATTTTATCTTTATCAAGATCGTAATAATCTTTATCTATACTCTCTATATCATCATTTTTAAAAGTTCCTTCTATTGTTTCTATCATACTAAATTTATAAAATCCTTTATCTATCTTCATTTTTAAACTTCCTTTCCCGTTTCTTTCATATACTCCATTATTTTTCCTATATTCTCCTATATATTTACTACCATCTTTATGTTTTATTGTTATTTTTGTTTTATCAGAACTAAAATAAAAATAAATTTTTTTAACTTTTTTCTTTTCTAATTTATTTGAATTAAAAAAGACTTTTTCTTCTTTTTCCTCTATTAATAATTTAATATTTAAATCATTTAGATTATTTTCTCTAATATTATTTATTTCATAATCCCAAAATATGCTAGTATCATAGATATCTGTATCAAAACTCCAAATATATTTTTTTAAATCATTAATATAATTTTTATAAACTAGAAAATCATAGATATCTCCTAATGTTAATTTTAATCCTGTAGTATTTTTTATAAAATTATTAAAATTTATTTGTATCCAGTTATTATTATTAATATTCAAACTAATTTGTTTGTTATTAAATGCATCATCTAAAAAATCCATTTTTTTATTAAAATTATTTTCTTCTAATTTAAGGTCTGTTCCATTGAAAGAATTAAAAATATCTCCAGTTTTATTTTTTTCTTTAAACTCTTTATATAAATTATTAAAATCTTCTTTTAATTCTGAATATTTTTCTTTTTTAATTTCTTTATAATTATCATAATCTTTTTTCCTTTCATATATAAAATCTTTATAAAATTTTTCAAATTTATTTAATATATGATGATAAGCAAGATATTTATTTTTCTCCCTAATATCATGGGTTCCTTTATATTTTCTTAAAAGATAAAGATATGATGCCTCATGTACATTATAATATCCATTATCTTCTGCTTCTTGCTCCAATATCTCGTGTAAAATAATAGCATTTAATACAAATTCTCTAATATCTCTATCTAAATCTTTCAAAAAATGCCACATTCTCCTCTCTATTCCTATTTTTAAAACTCCATTTTCTTTATGATGAAATACTTCAAATTTGTCTACATTTTTATCTTCTGCCTCGCTATCTACCTCAAACCTATAAAATTCTATATTTTTTTCCCCGTTTTTATTTTTATAATTTTTAACCTCTTCTAAATCATCAAAAACAGTATTATATCCAAAATAAAGATGAAGGTTTTCTTTCTTATTACTTTGAGCAAAATAATTGCTTATTTTGTTTTCATCTAATTTTGCACCAGACAATGCTGCTATTTTCCCTTTTATTTTATTAAAAGTTTTTTTCACAATTCCCAAGACTTCACTAGAAAACATTTTTATGTTATCTTTTAAATTCTTTATAAAGTTTATATTTTTAGAATTTTTTCCTAATACTTCATTTTCTCTTTTCTCAATTTTTTCATTTATTTTCTTTAATTCTTCTTTCTTCTCTTCCTTTCCTAAAATCTTCCTTACATTTTCTAAATTCACATCTACCCCAAGATACTTCCCTATCTCCTCTATCTTTTCCCCTGCTTCCTTTAAAATCTTTTCTTCTTTTATCAATTTATTTTTTCCATTCTCTAAATTCTCTATATCAATACTTTTATTCCCACTATAATATGCCAAAACCGCTATCATATACTTTAAATCATCGTCTAATTTATTATATTTCTTTTCTAAATTTCTTAGATTTTCTGTATCTTTTTCAATTTTTTTAAAATTTTTCGCATTTTTTTTATCAATTTTACCTTCAAAGCCATCTCTATTTATCAAAAATTCAACAAATATATCTATCTTATCTCCTTCTAATGTCAAGCCTAAACTAGAAAATACTGATAAAACTTGAAGTTTATCATTTTCCGCATTTATAAAGCTTTTTTGCTCATCTTCCCTTGTTTTTTCTAAGTCTTTATTAAAACCCTTCGCTAAATTAAATCTTTCTCCCTGAAGCTTCACTCTTTTTTGATACAAACTTTTGTCGTTCTTTTCAAATGACCTTGGCAAAATCTCATCAAAACTTACTCCACTAGCCCTCAATATCTCCTTAACTCCTCCTGCATGAAACCCACCTAATACTATCGCTCTAACTTCCCCTTTCTTAAATCTTTCTCTCAAAAGATTCCTCGCCATCACCTCGTTCCTCTTCTCTGCCAAAAAGTAAAATTCGTCCATATTCTCTTTCGCTAAACTCATACCTCTCAAATCCTCAGACAAATCCCCTTCCCTAAATATCCGCTTTGAAAATTCCTCTATTTCCTCTAGCTCAATTTCTGTACTCTTAGCCTCAAAATAACTCAACTCATTCCTCAAATATTTGATTAATTTCTTCACCTTCCTCTCATTCACAAAAAATTCCCTCAAATCTTTCTTCCCTCTCGTCAATTTCTCTATTATCTCTTCTTCCAAAAAACTTATCTCATTTATGATTTTTATCTCGTCAAGGTTTTTACTATCTTTCAAAAAATTTAAATATTCAGAAAGTGCCAAATATTTCCTTATGCTAATATTTTTCTCCTCCAAAATCCTATCCAATGCTAAATAATATTTCTCGTCTTTTTTCCCTTTCAATTCGTTTCTTTCATCGTCATTTAACATCTTCTCAATCTTTTTCACAATATCCATCGCCTCAACTTCAATCTCAAAAAATTTTAATCCTTTTTTCCTCTCATCTAAATTTTTCAACCTAAAAAGTTCATCAGAAAATTTTATATCGTTTACCTTGCAAATCCCCTCTAAATATTCCAAATATCTAGATAACTCTCCTTTTTCCTCAAATTCTTCTTCCTTCACTAAAAATTCCTTAATCTCACTCGTCATAAAATATTTTTTAAGCCTAAAAAAGCCTCTCTTCAAATCAAAAATTAAACCCTTAAATCTCTCTAAAAATTCAAATGATTTGTAATATTTCCCAAAATTTTCCAAATAAACCGAAATATCTTCCGCTCCAAAAATTTCAATATCTTTCCTCTTCCCCTCACCTAAAAATCTTTCCGCTCCTGTCAAAATACCAAGTCTAGTAAATTCATCTAAGTATTTTTCTCTTTTCTCATTAGGTAAAACCTTTAAAATTTCTAAATTTAATTTCCCAGCCTCTAATCCTTCAACAAAAACTTTTTTAAAATTTTCTTTCTCTTGAAATTTTAAAATGCTTAAAATATTTTTAATATTCCTTTGAACTTCCTCGTTCTGATGCAAATCGTTTATTATTACAACTTTACCAATACTATTTCCTCTAAAACTTTCTATTCTGCTCCCAAACCTCTCAAAATTCTCAATACTCACTAAACCATTCCCAAATACTCCATATCCAGAAAATAAATTCATAAAAAAAGCTAAAAATACTGCACTAGAAACAACTCTTTTTTTACTAAAAATTTTAAACATTTTCCCCCCTAAAAAATTTCTTTTTTAAGAGATTTTTTTTATTTTAATCTTCTGCGACAATTGTAAACCTATTCTCTGATTTTTATATACGAATTTTTTAGTTAAAACTTTAGTTAAAATTTCATAATTTACTAAACATAAATTATGAAATTTTTTGAGAAAGCATAAACTAAAAATCATAATTTCCTAATCTCTAAAATTAGAAAAATTTGAAATATATTTTTAATAAAAAATTTTAATAAATTTCGTTTAGAAAATTTTTAAAGTTTAACTAAAACTCATAAAAATTAAAAATTTTGGAAAATACAAGAATAAAAAATTTGAATAATTCCTGATTAAGAAATTATTAAGAGTTAAATAAAGTTTTTTTCTAGAAATATCACAATGATTTTTTTTAAAAATTTTAATTAAATAAAAAAATTTCAGTTTTTTTCACTAATTTCCCTATTAAAAGGAATATCGTAATTCCAAGGGTTAATTTTTTCTAAAAAAAATGCTATTTTAAAAATGTCTTCATCACAGAATTTTTTAGAAATGATTTGCATTCCTATAGGTAAATTGTTTTTTGAAATTTCTATTGGAATAGATGCAGCAGGATGTCCAGAAAAATTTGCTAAAAAAGTTTCTCCAAACCCTATCAAAGGATTTATTTCTTCATTTAAAACTTCATTTAGTTTAAAAAATTTTCTTTTAACATCATTTAAAAGTGGTAAACAAATAGTTGTAGGACTAAAAATAACATCATATTTGTCAAAAACATTTTCAAAAGAATATAAAATCTCTGTTCTAATTTTATTTAATTCATAATAATCTATTAAGTTAAAATCTTTTACCTTTTCATACCAATAAATAAAATCTTCTGGAAGCTCTTCACTATGATCTTTTATTAAATCAAACCCTTCTTCTTTTAAAAGATTTATTTCTATAGTTGAATCAATACTTATCCCAAAGCACCAAGCATCAGTTAATTCCTTTAAACTTCTATTTATTTTAAAATCTATTTCATCTATTTTAATACCTAGTGAAAAAAGTTTTTTGAAAATTTTATTCATAGAAGTTTTTATTTCATCATCTACATATGGGAAAATATTAAAGTCATAAGTAAAACCTATTTTTAAATTTTTTATATCTTTTTCATCAATATTTTCTAGTTTAGAATAATCAAAAAATTCTCTTTTATAACTATAAGGATCTTTTGAATTAAATCTTGACATATAATTTAACACTTTAGCACTATCTAAAATATTTTTAGTTAAAGCCATGCTAGTGCAAAATGGATGCGATGCAGCCCATGCATCAGGATAACAAATGTTTGGGATAAGGCCACTAGAAGCTTTAAAACCAAAAAGGTTGCACCAGGATGCCGGAACTCTAATTGATCCACCGCCATCAGTTCCTTCTGCAAGCAAGACTAACCCATCACAAAGTGCAGAAGCACTTCCTCCGGACGACCCACCAGAATTATAATCTAAATTAAAAGGATTTTTTGTACTACCAAAAAGTTTATTCTCGCATGTTGCACGAAATCCAAAACTGGGAGCATTTGTTTTTCCTATAGATATAGCTCCTAAATTTTTCATAGTTTCATAAAAAATAGAGTTTTCTTTATCTATTTTGATTAAAGATTTTACTCCACCATGAGAAGTAGGCCAACCAATTTTACTAGGCAAAAAATCTTTTAAAGCAATAGGAACCCCTGCAAATTCCCCTATATTTTCACCAGACATTAATCTTTTCTCTAAAATTTTAGCTTCTTTTATTGCTTCGTCAAAATTAAGATAAACAAAGGCATTTATACTTTTATTTCTTTTTTCTATTCTAGAAATAAAATATTTTATTACTTCGAGAGGGGAAATATTTTTTTTATTTACTTCTTTCCCCAATTCAATTGCTGAATATTTTTCTAAATCTTTCATAAGAATTTTATACTAATTTTTTATTTTCAATTTTTATTTTATTTTTTTACAAAAACTTTAATTTCAATTCTAATTCTAATCTTAATCTTTAATTTTTTATTCTAAAATTTTATTTTATACGAAACTTTGTTTTAAATTTTGTCTTTTCCAATTTATTGTTAAATTATAACCTACAGGAGAAAAAATGATTTCTGTAAATAATTCTAAACTTGCTCCTAAAAAAGCTCCACTAGCTAATGAAAATATATTTATCATTGCAAAATTATTAAAAATTGGGAAAAATACATTATATAATAAAAATATAAAACAGAAATTGTCTATAAATTGTCCTAAAAATGTAGATATATAACTTCTAGTAAAAAATTCTATTCTTTCATTTTTGTTTTTTTTGAAAAAGTATTTTAAAAAATAATTTATATAATTATTTATTATTCCCGATAATAAAAATGCTATGGAACTGCTAATTATTACCGGTAAAGAATTATTAAATATAGAATGAAGAATATTATTTTTTATAACAAAATTTAAATTACTAAAAAATAAAAAATAAAACATTCTCAAAAATAATACAAAGATTAAATTACATATTAATCCTAACAAAGCTAATTTATTAGAAATTTTAGGACCAAAATAATTAGTAGTTGCATCCATAATAAGAAATGGAATAAAACTAAAAAAAATTCCACCAGTCACAACTAAATAATTAGAATTTATTAATGTAATACTGGCCAGTAAATTCATAACAATTATTGAAAAAATAAATATAAAAATAATATTTTTGGGAACAACAAAAAAGTTTTTGAAATGATTTTTAAAATTTTTAAAATTAATGAAAAATGAAAACATATATTTTCCTTCGTGTTTTAATATTTAGCCTCCAGGAATACGGAACGGAACTGGAGGGAGAGTAGATATTTTAAAAATCTTTTATTAAAAATTCAATAAAAATTTCAAATTTTTATATCTAATTTTTTTATTTTTTGATCTTTTATGCCACTAACTAAACTAGTAATTGATTTTTTGGTTATTGGATGGAGCCAAGTCGGTTCTATTTCATAAAGTGGAAGCAAAACAAAAAGCCTTTGTGAAATTTTTGGATGTGGCAAAAAAAGTTTTTTATCCTGAGAAAAAACTTTTTTATAGTCTAAAATATCAATATCTATAATTCTGTCTAAATTAGATTTTTTGTGTAAATAATAATTTTCGTCTAATTTTTCAATTCTGCCAAAATCTATTTCAATTTTTGTTATGATTTTTAATAATTCGAAAGGCGAGAGTATAGTTTGAATTAAAATTACAATATTGAAAAAAAAATTTTTTGAAGCCATTTCTATAGGCTCAGTTTCGTAAATGCTAGATTTCTTTAAAATAGTAATTTTGGATTTTTCTAGTAAAAAAAGAGCTTTTTTCAAATTTTCTAATTTTTCCCCAAGATTTGTTCCAAGACCTAAAAAAACTTTATTTTCAAAATCCATTTTTATATCTATAAAATTATTTTATTCTATTTAAATTCATTAAAACTGATAATATTTTTGTTTACAATATTTTTATAATTTTCTAAATCTTTTAGTTTGTTTATTTTAGTCTCTTCATTTTTTTCGTAGCCCAGGGCAATCAGAGAGACAATTTTATAACTAAACGGAATGGAAAAAAATTTTTTAATATTTTTCTCATTAAACCAGCCAATCCAACAGGAATTTATTCCGAGGGAAGTTGCTTCTAAAATCAAATTTTCTATGCTTGCTCCCATATCTAAAAGATTGTAATTAACATCTTGAAAAAAACCAAAAAATTTATGAACCAAAAAATTTTTTTTAGAAAGAGCAATGACTATAGCAGAAGCAGATGCGGTAAATTTGTTGATAAAAGGAGTTTTGAAAGCGATTTTTTGTAATTTGATTATTAAATTTTTATCATCTATCACGATATATTTCCAAGGAGTAATATGGCATGCACTGGGTGCTAGGCTAGATGCCAGAATAATTTTTTCTAATAAATCTTTTGGAATTTTTTTATCTTCTAAAAAATTTCTAGAGCTATATCTTTTTTTTGCTAATTCTAAAAAATCCATAAAATTCTCTTTAATTCATATTTTCTATTTCTAATAAAAGTTCTTTTATAAAAGAAATATCTTTATATGTGATTTTTAAAAATTTATTTCTAATTTTTAATTCCATAAAATCATTAAAATTTAATTTATTTTCTTTAATTTTATTTATACTAAAATTATAAAGCTTAATTATAGATTTCATTATCAAATATTGTTTTTCTAATTTTGTATAAGTATCATTTTCTTCAAAAGCATTCTGGTGCAAAAAATCTTCCCTAATAGATCTCGCAATTTCTAAAATAACTCTATCTTTATCAGATAAAGATTCGTATCCTACCAGTCTAACTATTTCGTTTAGTTTAGCTTCTTCTTGTAAAATTTTCATAGCTTCGGCTCTAATTTCTAAAAAGTCAGTCATATTTTTTTGTTTTTCAAAGAATTTTTTCATGTTTGATATATATAAAGAATAACTAGTGAGCCAGTTTATTGCTGGAAAATGCCTTTTAAATGCTAAAGAGGCTTCTAAGCTCCAAAATGTTTTTACAACTCTTAAAGTCGTTTGAACGACAGGATCTTGGATATCTCCGCCAGCTGGCGACACCGCTCCTATTACACTCAAAGAGCCTATTCTTTCGCCCTGAGATAAACATTCTACTTTTCCAGCTCTTTCATAAAACTCTGCAATTCTAGTCGAAAGATAAGCAGGATAGCCTTCCTCTCCTGGCATTTCTTCTAAACGCCCTGACATTTCTCGCATAGCTTCCGCCCATCTGGATGTAGAATCTGCCATCAAGGCAACATTATACCCCATATCCCTATAATATTCTGCAATCGTTATCCCAGTATAAACTGATGCTTCTCTGGCAGAAACAGGCATATTACTAGTATTCGCTATCAAAACTGTTCTTTTTATTAAAGGTTCTTTAGTTTTAGGATCTATTAGATGCGGAAATTCATTCAAAACATCTGTCATTTCATTTCCTCTTTCTCCGCAACCAATATAAACTACAATATCAACCTCCGCCCATTTTGCTAATTGATGTTGGACGACGGTTTTTCCGCTACCAAATGGCCCTGGAACGCAGGCAGTTCCGCCTTTTGGGATAGGGAAAAAAGTGTCTATTACTCTTTGCCCCGTAATCAATAATTCGTCAGGAAATAATTTTTTTTTGTATTTTCTAGGAATTCTAACAGGCCAAGTCGTTAACATTTTTATTTCTTTTTTTTCTCCAGCTTCTGTTTCTAATATAGCAATAGGATCTGTTGCTGTATAAAATCCATCATCAAGTTTTATAATTTTTCCAGAAACTCCGAAAGGAATCATAATTTTATGAGTCACAATTTCTGTTTCTTCTACAAGTCCAATTATATCGCCAGAATTTACAATATCGCCGACACTTGCTATGCTTTTAAATTCCCATTTTTTATTTCTGTCAATAGCTGGAATATTAACTCCCCTTGGAATAAAATTTCCTTCTTTTTCTTTCATTTTTTCTAAAGGTCTTTGAACACCGTCATAAATAGACGAAATTAATCCAGGTGCTAATTCTACCGAAAGCGGAATTCCTAATGGAACAACTTTTTCTCCAGGTTTTATTCCGCCAGTTTCTTCATAAACTTGGATAGAAGCAAAATTTCCTTTTAGTTCTACGACTTCTCCAATTAATTCCAAATTTCCAACTCTTACAACCTCATACATTTTTACATTATCTAAGCCTTCTGCTATTACAAGTGGACCAGATACTTTCGTTATTTTTCCTATATTCATTTTTAAAACTAATCCTCCATTATTTGTTCAATAAATCTATTCCGACGGCTTTTTCTACAATGAATTTTAAATATTGTTTATATAAAGGAACACTATTTTCATTTTTAGTAGGGGGTAAAATGATAATTTTTAAATCATTTTTGTCATTATAAAGATTTTCTAATTCATCTTTTATAAGAGAGGCTGAATAATTAGACAAAAATAAAATTTTGTAATTATTTTTTTTAATCTCAAGAATATACGATAAAATATCATTTTTTGATTCTATTTCGTATACTTTTATTCCAAACGGCAGAAAAAACCGAAAAATTTCCTTTTCGCCTATCAGTGCAATCATAAAACCTCTTTTGTTTTCAAAAATTAAATCTAAAAATTAAAAATTAAAATCATTGGAAATAAAATTATCTAATCTAAATTTTGCTTTTTCTGGATCCAATGGGAATGGGTATTCTCCGTTAAAACACGATAAACAATAGTGATGATTTGGGTTGACAGATTTTAAAAGACCTTCTATGCTAATGTATGCTAAGGAATTTACTCCTAAAAGATTTTCTATTTCTTTTACAGAATGACTAGATGCTATAAGTTTTTCTTTGTCAGGAGTATCTATCCCAAAAAAACAAGAATTTGTGATAGGTGGAGAAGAAATTCTAAGGTGGACTTCTTTTGCTCCTGCCCTAAAAAGTGCTTCTATTCTCATTTTACTAGTGGTTGCTCTGACTATAGAATCGTCTACTAAAATAATTCTTTTTCCTCTTACAATTTCTTTGACTGGGTTAAGCTTTACTCTAACAGAAAAATTTCTATCGTCTTGATTAGGATTTATAAAAGTTCTGCCAATATAATGGTTTCTAACAAAGCCAAATTCTAGCGGAATTTTTGATTCTTCAGAGTATCCAAAAGCTGCATATATTCCAGAATCTGGTACTGGAACAACGATGTCCGCATCCACAAAAGATTCTTTTGCCAAACATTTTCCTAAATTTTTTCGAACTGTTTCAACAGATTTCCCAAAAACTAAACTGTCAGGTCTAGCAAAATATATATATTCAAAAATACAATGTTTATGAGGCTTATTTTTATCAATTTCAAAAGATTTTATCCCTTCATAATTGATTAAAATTAATTCGCCTGGCTCAATTTCTCTGATATATTCCGCTCCTATTAAATCAAATGCACAAGTCTCAGATGCTACGACATATTTTCCATTTAATTTGCCCAAAACTAAAGGTCTAAACCCCAATGGATCACGTGCTGCTAACAAAGAATCTTTTGTCATAATTAATAAAGAATAAGATCCTTTTAATAACCTTAAAGAGTCAAAAATTGCAGATAAAAAATCTTTTTTTTCACTTTTTGCTAAAAGATGAACTATTACTTCACTGTCTAGAGTGGTTTGAAAAATTGCTCCCTTTTTTTCTAATTTTTCTCTCAAATCATAACTATTTGTAATATTTCCATTATGCGACACTGCTATAGGCCCATTTGAATAATAAACGGAAAAAGGTTGTGCATTTTTTTCTACCGAAGATCCGCTAGTAGAATATCTAACATGCCCTATCGATATATTTCCAGTTAAACTATTTAAAACTTTTTCTTTAAAAACATCAGAAACTAGTCCCATTTTTTTGTAATTTTTTATTTTAGTTCTGTCGGAAACCGCTATGCCGGCACTTTCCTGCCCTCTATGTTGCAATGCATAAAGCCCTAAATATGTAATTTTGGCACTATCTGGATGATCAAAAATTCCAAAAACTCCACATTCTTCTTTCATTTTATCAGAATTATGCATTTTCTATTATCTCCTTAAAATTATTAAAAAGATAATCTGAATCATGTGGCCCTGGAGAAGATTCCGGGTGATATTGAACAGAAAAAATAGGATAATTTTTGTATTTTATTCCTTCTATGGTGTTGTCATATAAATTTATGTGAGTGATTAAGGCTTCTTTTTCATCAATGGAATTTTTATCTACTGCAAATCCGTGATTTTGAGATGTAATTTCTATCGCATTAGTCAATAAATTTTTAACAGGATGATTTAGCCCTCTGTGTCCAAATTTTAATTTATAAACTTTTCCACCAAAAGCTAAATTTAATAATTGATGTCCCAGGCAAATCCCAAATACCGGTTTTTTCCCTATTAATAATTTTATTTCATTGATTACATTTTCTAAAACATTTGGATCCCCAGGCCCATTTGACAAAAATATTCCGTCTGGATTTTTCATTAAAATATCATTTGCCTTGGTATCAAATGGAACAACTTCTATAATAAAACCTAAATTCTCCAATTTTTTTAATATGTTTTGTTTTACTCCAAAATCAAAAACTACAATTTTCCCATTTTTTTTAATAGCTTTATTGTTTTCAAAAATATAAGAAGTTTTAGTTGAAACATTTTTTACTAAATTTTGTCCAACCAAAGAACTAGATTGTTTTAATTTTTCTAATAAATAATCTTTGTCAAAATTTAGAGTGGAAATAATGGCTTTCATCGCTCCATAATTTCTAATTATTTTTGTTAATTTTCTCGTATCTACATTGCAAAGCCCTATGACATTATTTGAAATTAAAAATTCTTTTAATGATTTTTCAGCTCTAAAATTACTGTAAAAGTCAATATATTCTTTTACAATTATTCCTTTTAAAAAAATCTTTTTTGATTCAAAATCAAAAGAATTTATTCCATAATTTCCAATCATTGGATAAGTAAAAGTCATTATCTGATAGTCATAAGAAGGATCTGTTAAAACTTCTTGGTATCCAGTCATCCCAGTATTAAAAACGATTTCTCCAACATTTTCTCCATCGCTGGCAAAAGAATTTGCTGAAAAACTTTCGCCATTTTCTAAAAGAATTATTGCTTTTTTATATTTATTTATCATAAAAAACCCTTTATAAATTTTCTTTTTCTAAGTCTTCTATTTTGTTTAGCCTTGGAATATGTCTGCCTCCTTCAAAGTCCGTTTCTAGCCAGATTTTGACTATTTTTAGATTTTCTCTAGTTTCGACAGTTCTGGAGCCTAGACATAAAATATTAGAATTATTATGAAGTCTAGAAAATTTTGCCATATATTCCGTTACGCATAAGGCTGCCTTTATTCCTTTTATTTTATTGCTAGCAATCGACATTCCTATTCCAGTACCACAGATTAAAATTCCTCTGTCAACTTCTTTTTTGGCAACTTTTATAGCAACTTTTTTTGCAAAATCAACATAATCACATCTTTCAATAGAATTAGTTCCTTCATCAAAAACTTCATATTTATTATTGTGTAAATATTCAATAAGCTCTTTTTTTAATTCATAGCCAGCATGATCTGAACCAATGGCAATTTTTAAATTTTTCATAAAAACATCCTCATATAAAATTATTATTATCCAATATTTACATCATTTATATCGTTTTCTGAACTTGCATTTTCGAATCTTGTAAATTCTCCGCGAAAAATTAAATCTATTGTTCCAGTAGGGCCGTTTCTTTGTTTGCCAATAATAAGCTCGGCTTTATTTTCTAATTCTGGAGAGTTGGGTTTATAATATCCTTCTCTATATAAAAATGCTACGAGATCTGCATCTTGTTCAATTGACCCTGATTCCCTTAGGTCTGAGAGCTGAGGTCTTTGGTCTGGACGCTTTTCTGTAGCACGCGAAAGCTGCGACAGTGCTATAACCGGGACATCTAATTCTTTTGCTAAAATTTTTAAATTTCTTGTAATTTCTGAAATATCTTGTTGTCTGTATTCTGCTTTTCCAGATCGTCCTGCCATCAATTGCAGATAGTCAATTATAATTAGACTGAGACCACTTGATGCCTTTAATTTTCTAGCTCTAGTTTTCATATCTAGTGGCGAAAGATTAGGAGTGTCGTCTATAAAAAGCGGTGCTTCAGATAGAGGTGTGGCAACATTGGTTATATTTGGCCAGGCAGATTTTGGAAGAAAGCCATTTTTTACTTGATGGGAATTTACCCTAGCCTCGCTACACAAAAGCCGAAAAACTAATTCATCTGTAGACATTTCTAGGCTAAATATTGCAACAGGCTTTTTTAATTTTAAAGCAACATATGAGGCAATATTTAGACAAAATGATGTTTTTCCCATTGCAGGGCGAGCAGCAACGATTATTAGATTAGAATTTTGAAGTCCGCCAGTAATTTTGTCAAAATCAAAAAAACCAGTTCTAAGACCTTGTATATTTTGTTTGTCTGTAAAAAATGAATTAATTTTTTCTATAGTTTCATGGGTTTTGTTAGAAATTTGTTCAAAACCTTTTAAATTTTTGTTTTGCGAAAGTTCAAAAATTGCTTGCTCTGATGCATCCAAAATATGCTCTGGATTTTGGTTTGAATAATAACAGGCTTCTATTGTTTGATTAGAAATTTTTATCAAATTTCTAAGGATACTTTTTTCTTTTATGATTTTTGCATGAAATTCCGTGTGAGCTGTCGTCGTAATACTATCTAGTAAAATTTTTAGATAATCTTCTCCGCCTATTTTTTCCAAAAGCGATAAAGATTTTAATTTATCTAATACAGTAATTACATCGATAGGAACTCCAGAATCAAAAAGGATCGTCATTGCTTCAAAAATGTTTTTGTGAGACTCATAATAAAAATCATCTTTTTTCAAAATATTGAATACTATATAATGGACATCATTAGTATAAAGCATAGAGCCCAAAACAGCTCTTTCTGCTTCTAGGTCGCTAGGGTCTATTCTATCAAGCAAAACATTATTTTTTTCTGTCATAGAAATAACTCTTTATTTTGAAGAGAATCTTCATTTACAATAATTTTTTCTCCAGATTTATAGTTAAAAATATTTAATTTTTTATCGTTTAGCATAACTTTTAAATTGTTTTTATTCCCTATAAAAATTTCAAAACCGTTAAAATCTAACCAAGTATTATTTATATTTTTTTTTAATAAACCGTTAAACAAAGTTTTCTCTTTATTTTTTATAACAACCCAACAGGCTTCAGGAGAATTCATTGTTAATTCAAAAATATGCTTATATTCTTTTTTTTCTAATAAGGTCTGATTTATTGTTATAAACTCAGTATCTAGATTTTTTTTAATATTTTTTAATAACATATTTAGAATTAAAAATGTAGACAAAATTATTATAATGATAATAGTTATAAATAGAGAAAAATTATCTTTTTTTTTGACAAAAATACTAGGACTATCTGCATCTTTTTTTATATTGTAATTGTAGGAGCTTCGCTTTTTAAAAGGGTTATCTTTTGTAATATTATTTGTATTGTTTAAATTTTGTAAAAAAAGTTTCTGTTTTTCTTTATATTCGTCTAATAAAGAGAGATCTTTTATTTCTAAACAAGCTAAATAATTTTTAAAAAAACCAAAACTAAAAGGCTCTTTTGGCATAGCAACATAATCTTCTTCTTCGAATGCTATAATATATTTTTTTTTAATTTTTATCATAGCAAAAATATCATCTAAGGATAAATTTTTTTCTAATCTTCTTTTTTTTATAATTTCACCATATGCCATTTTTAGTCCTTTTTAAAAATTAAATTTTTAAAAAATCTAAATTATTTTTGTTTTTAATGTATTTAGTTATTTCAAAATCCATATCAGAAATATTTTTTGTATTATATTGCAGGGACGAAATAAATATAAAAATTTTAGTAAATTCTTTGTCCCAAACTATTTTTTCCGGAAAAAAATTTTTACTATTAACAGTCAAAAAAATTTTATCATTATTTTTTTTGTCTAAAAAAGAGAAATTACAATTTTTATCGTCAGTTTGCCAAAAAGATGTAATATCAAAATTTTTTAAAAAATTATCATCCAAAAAGACAAAATTTATTACATCTATCCCTAAAAAATCATCGTCGTTTTTATCTTTTTCTAAAATTTGATTTTTTATTTTATCATAAAAAAATAATGTTTCGCCATTAAATAAGTACAAAAACTTATTGTCATTATATGAAATTTTGAATTTATAAGGTGGTTTAAAGTAAATTTCGCCTATAATTTTAGGATAATTTTCATCGTCAATATTGCTTTTTATTTCTTGGGTAAATTTAAATTTTAGGTTCAAAATTTTTGTTTTATTTTCTTTTAATTTCATTAAAACAAAATCTTGTGAAAATTCAGCTGAAAAAAGGCAATTAATCATAAATATAAAAAATAAAAACGAATAAATAAAAAATTTTTTCATAAAATCGCTAAAAATATTTTTTGAGTTTAATAAAATTATATAAAAAAATTATAAAAATTATAGTTTATTATTTTTTTGTAAAAAATTTTAAAGATCTTTTAAAAATTTTATCGTTATTACATTTGGTTATAATCATTCCATAATTGGTTATAGGAATATTTTTTAGGATGCATTTTTGTATTCTGGAATTAATTATATTGCTATTTACCATACATCCGCCACATTGAATAATTAATTTATAATTTTCTAAATCCAAATTTTTTGGAAAATCTATTCCACTACAAAAATTAAAATCAAGTTTTTTATTTGTATATTTTTTATTAAAAAAGGGATTTTTTGTTTGCCAATGTCATCTTTTGTGGAATGATGAGTACAGGCTTCACTTATTAAAATTTTATCTCCATCTTTTAAAAGATCCAAAATTTTAAGGCTATTAGCCATATAAAGAAAAGAATGAAAGTCAGATTTATAAAAAGCATAAAGGATGGAAAAAGTAGTAAAATTTATATTTTCCGGAGTTAAATCAAAAACTTCTTTGGCAATACTAGAATCTGTTATGACTAATTTTATATTAGGATTTTCATTTATAAAATTTTTATATTCGTTTAGTTTTAGATTAATGCTAATGCCAGAATTATCTAAAACGTCTCTTATTACCTCAACCTGAGGCAAAATTAATCGTTTTTGTGGGGACATAGAATCAATATAAATAACAGATACCACAATGTCAGATTTAGATATAAAATTTTTTAGTAAAGATTTTTTATATAAATTTTTTGGCAATAAGTGCAAAAGTTTTTTTTCAAAATTTTCGATAACTTTGTCTTTTTTAAAAGAATTTAAAAAAATCGATATTTCAAAAAATGTAAAATTTATTTTAAAATTTAACTCGTGATTTTGTATAAAATTTTGAATAATTTTTTTAATTTCACTAATTTCATTTTCAGGTTTTAAATCTATTTTTGTTATTAAAAATAATAAATTAATTTGATTTTTTATTTTTGAATAATCTAAAATTTTCGATAAAATTTTTATATCGTCAGAGTTAAAATTACTAGAATCAAAAGTGATTACTAAAATATCAGCCGAATCTATTAAATTTAAAGATTTTTTTTCTCTTTCGTTTTTCAAGGTAGAATTATCTAAAAATCCTGCTGAATCTATCAATAAGCTTGGACCAATTTCCAAAAATTCTACAGCTTTTTTTACAGGATCAGATGTCGTGCCAGAATTATTTGACACTATAGATAAATTTTGGTTTATTAAAAAATTAAAAAAACTAGATTTTCCAGAGTTTACCTTTCCTAACAATAAAATGACTGTTCTATTATGGTTTAATTCTGTAAACATTTTTATTAAACTTTAAAATTTTTTATAAAATATTTTTTATTTTAAGGCAAAAATTCTCCGCCTATTATGTCTAAAACTTTTTGAATTTTTTCATCAATAATTTCTTTTTGAGCAATAGAAGAATCCTTTTGTTTCTCAGAATCTTTATTAAAATTTTCAATTTTTACTTTGGAATTTTCTATTTTTTCATTTTTTTTATTTTTATAAGGAGAAAAATCTATAGAAACATTAAAATCCGTTTTAAAAAGATCTTTTAAAACTTTTGCGATTATTTCTTTGTTTCTATTTAATCCGTCAGCATAAAATTTTATGTCAAATGAAAATTTTATATTTTTATTGTTTATTTCTATACCAGTATTATTTTTTAAATATTCAGCAAGAAAAATTTTTTCATTCGAAATTTTTGTCAAAAACAAATCCCAATTTTTATTTAATAAATTTTGTAAATTTGGATTATCAATAAAATTTGAGTTTAAATCTTTATTTTCGTCAATTTTAACTTCAGAATTATTTTTATTTAAATCTTCAGGATGTTCAAATTTTTCAAGTTCTTCAAACATTTCAGTTTCAAAATTTGTTTCGAGATTGCTATTTAGAGAAGTGTTTTTAATATTTTCTTTAAAAATTATTTTTTCTTTAGGAGTGTCAACTTTTTTATTTTTTTCATCTAATAAGATTTCGTTAGGGTTTTTATAATTTTTAAAAGTTTCAAGTTTAGAAACATCTTTAGAAACATTTTCATTATCGTCTATCGTTAATTTTATTAAACATAATTCTAAGGAAGTTTTAGGAGAATCTTGAGTTTTTATTTCATACATCGTTTGATTTATTATGTCTATATTTTTTATAATTTTTTGGAGTGTCATTTTTTCTTTTTGTAAATTATAAATTTCTTCGTTAGAATCTAATGCAATTTCAGATTTTATGAGCATTAAATTTCTAAAATGATTTCTAATTTGGGATAAAAATTGCACTAGGCTAAATCCATTTTCTTCAACTATCGAAATTTTTTCCAAAAGCGATTTTATGTTTTTTGACAAAATATCATTAACAGTTTCAAAGATAATTTCAGAATTTATTATTCCTAGTATAAAATTAGTATTTTTTATGTTTATATCATTAGGCGAATATGCTATAACTTGGTCTAAAAGGCTTAATGCATCTCGCATACTACCACCACTGATTTTTGCAATAATTTTTAAAGATTCTTTATCATAAGAAATATTTTCACTTTCTAAAATAAAAGCAAGTCTTTTTTCTATTACGTCTAGTGGAATTAATTTTACATTAAATTTTTGGCATCTGGATAGAATAGTTTCTGGAACCTTGTGAACTTCGGTAGTTGCAAACATAAAAACTATAAAGCTAGGAGGCTCTTCTAAAGTTTTTAAAAGAGCATTAAAGGCCTGTTCTGTCAACATATGAACTTCGTCTATTATGTAAATTTTATATTTTGAGGATAGTGGAGCAAATTTTACATTGTCTTTAATGTTTCTAATTTCGTCTATGCCTCTATTGGAAGCTCCGTCGATTTCTATGATGTCTTGGTTTGAATTATTTAAACAAGTTTTGCATTTATAGCATGGCTTTATATTTTCATTTTCACAATTTATGGCTTTAGCTAAAATTCTAGCAATTGTAGTTTTTCCCGTTCCTCTGGGGCCAGAAAAGAGATAAGCATGAGAAATGTGTGATGATTTTATAGCATTTATTAGAGTTTTTGATATACTACTTTGGCCTATTACTTCATCAAAAGTTTTTGGTCTATATTTTCTGGATAAAGGAATATACATAAATTTCTCCAGGTAAAATTAGTAAAAATATTAAAGTATTTTACAAAAATAACAAACTTTTTAAAATGAAAAATTATAAAATGTTTTTAAAAAAATTATTTTGAAAATACTTTTACAATGCTTTGAAATAAAGTAAAATTTTTCGAAAAATGTTTTAAATTTCAGAATATTTAAATAAATTAAAATAATGATAAAAGCAAAAAAGAAATTCGGTCAAAATTTTTTATTAGATGATAATGTTAGGGAAAAAATTATCGAAAAAGCAAATTTAAAGCCTTTTGATACTATTTTGGAAATTGGACCTGGAAAGGGTTTTTTGACAGAAAAAATTTTAAAAAGAGTAAAATATCTAATCGCTATAGAAATTGACAAAGATCTAGGAATTTTTTTAAAAAATAAATTTTGTAATGAAAATAATTTTTTTTTGGAAATTGGGAATTTTTTAGAAAAAAATATTTCGTCTTTTAAATTTTTGCCTAATAAATTAATTGGGAATATCCCTTATAATATCACTTCAGAAATCCTTTTTAAAATTTTAAGAAATTATATTTTTTTTGATTCTATAACTCTTATGGTTCAGGAAGAAGTTTCAGATAGAATAATTTCAAGGCATAATTCAAAGATTTTTGGTTCAATTAGTTGCATTTTTCAAACTTTTTATAATATTGAAAAATTCGCTTCTTTATCCCCAAATGTTTTTTCCCCAAGGCCAAAGGTTCGCTCTGCTCTTCTTAATTTTTCTAAGAAATTAAAAAAGAGCGATATTTTGATAAAAAAAAATGTATTTGATTTGTATCTAAAATTTATTCAATTTTGCTTTTTTGAGAGAAGAAAAATATTATTAAAATATTTAGAAAAACATTTTTTAGTTTATTTTTTAAAATTCGTATCAAATGAAAAAATATTAAATTTTTGTAATTTTGAAAATATTAGTATTTTTTTTAAAACAAACAATATAGATTTTAATTCTAGACCTGAAAATTTGTCTTGTAAAAATTTTTTAGATTTATTTTATTTTTTATTCAATATTGAAAAACTGTTTTAAATGACTTGACTTGATTTGCTTTAAACATTCCAAAGGTTCTATTTCTTCTATACATTTAAATTTTTTATTTTTACTTAGTTTATATTTACAACTTTTTTCTGTTCCGCATCCAAAGCAGTCCATTTTTTTATAAATGCATATTGGTAAAATTTTTTTATCAAATTCTGTTAATGAAATTTTAGGCTTATAAGGTTGACAAAATCCATAGCTGTGTCCTGATAATATGCATATAGAAGGCACTTTATTCGCTAATGCCAAATGGATAGCTCCAGTGTCAGAGCCTATTACAAATTTTGAAAATTTTATCAACTTAATTAATTCTAATAAATCCGTTTTTCCTATAAAATTTATTATTTTATTTTTCCCTTTATAAATTTTTATAAATTTTTCTCCTAAAAACGATTCTGATTTTATTCCTAATAAACAAATATTGATATCTGGTTTTAAATTACTTATTATTTTTGCAAAATTTTCCACAGAATAACATTTTTCAAGGAAACTTCCTCCCAAAGTTAAACAAATATAATTAGATAAATTTTGAAAATTGTTCTCCATATAAAAATTAAAATACGGCAAACCTGACAAAAAATCTTTTTTATTTGTTAATTGTCTAAAAAATGTCGCAAAAATATCTAATTCGCTTAAATTTTTATCGATTTTTATAGTTTTGGTATACATATTGCTAAAAGCATTTTTAAAAAATTTATTTTCATCGTATATTCCAATTTTTTCATAAGAATTTAAACTTTTTATAAAAATAGAAATATAAAAAAGATTTATATGATTAATTATTTTTGTATATTTAGATTTTTTTAGTGAAAAAAGAATTTTTAGCCTATAAAATAGTGTTTTTAGATTGAACTTGAAAGAAAAAATATTTTTTCCAAAAAATAAATCTTCATAATTTGTAGAAAGTATTTTGTCTATATAATTTAACTTTTTGGCTAAAATAGATAAATTTTTATCACAAAATAAAACAATTTTATGATTTTTATAGAATGTTTTGTATTCTTTTAAAGAATTTGTAAAAATTACAAAATCACCCAGAGTGCTAGGTGAAAAAATTAAAATTTCATTATTGTCTTTTGATTTTATAAATAAAAAAATAAAATTTAAAATATTATCTACCAAAAAATAAATAAATATTTTTAATAAAATAAAAACTCTTTTTTTAAACATAACTTTAAAATTTTTTATAAATTTTTGATAATATCAAAGACATCTTCTACTAGTATTTTTTTCATACACATATAGCTTTTATTTTTTGATAATTTTTTATTGCAACCTGTAATTTTACAGGTTTTGTATTTTTCACATTGTCCTACTAGGCAAATGGGAGTAAAAGTATTTTTAATTTTGTATGGCAAGAAAGATTTAAAATTTATTCCTGGAACAATTGCTATAGATTTAACTTTTACTAGACTAGCTACATGTATATATCCTGAGTCATTTCCTATTACAATTTTTGAAAATTTAATGATGTTCAACAAATCTAAAATACTAGTTTTTCCTATTAAATTAAACACAAACTTTTTTTCATTTTTATCCATATATTCCATAAATTTTTCGCCAAAAAAAATTTCATTTTTAGAGCCTATCAAAACTATAAAAACTTTTTTATTAAAAATAATTTTTTTAGCAAGATTGGCAAAATTTTCTATATCCCAAATTTTAATTTTTTCGGATGCTCCAAGACCTAAGCAATAATAATTTTTATCCTTTAAAAATTCGAAAGCATTTAGATTAAAATTTTTTAGTTCTAAAGTGGGAATAGAAAAATCAATTTTTTTATCAAAAATTTTATTGTAAAAAATGTTTAATTTTTTTATTTCATTTGTTTCTTTTATATTAAAATATTGTGTATAAAATTTTTTTAAAAATAGATTTAGAATATTTTTTGAATAAAAAAAAGAGATTTTTTCGTCAGAATAAAAATTTTTTATCAAAAAGTGCGATGTGTATTTGTTATTTAGATGAATAATTTTTTTAAATTTTATTTTTTTAAACTTCCAAATATTTTTTATTCTATAAATTATGTTTTTTAATGTTATTTTTATTTTAAAATTATCATTGCTTAAAAAAATTTTGTCTAGATTGACAGAAATAACTTCGTCAAAAATATTTAAAGAATTTATAAAATTTTTTAAAAAATCATTACACAAAAAAACTATTTTTATATTTTTTTCTTCTTTTTTTAATTCTTTTATAGTTTCGTTTATAAATTCTAAAGAAACTATAAAATCGCCCAAATTATCGATTCTAGTTAATAAAATTTTGTTAGTATTTTTAGTTTTTTTTAATAAAAATGCTATAGAAATAAAAAAATCTATAAAAAGATATAAAAAAATTTTTGTTAATAAAATTATTTTTTGTGTTAATAATCTCATATTTATTTTGCGAATAGAATTTTTTTAGTTTGATAAATTTTGTAATCAGGATTTATGTCTAAAATAAGTTTTTTTAAAATAATAGGATCGTCTTTATAGTGATATGAACAAATAGCAAGAGAGGGCTGTAGATTTTTTAGAGTATTTTTAGCACCTTGTAAAAATTCTCTTTCACTTCCTTCTAAATCTGCTTTTATAAAATCAATTTTTTTTATATCATTTTCTTTTACAAAATCGTCTAAAGTCGTTGCATTATTTTTATCACCTTTTTCAATTATTTTTGAAATTATTCCGTTTTGATTAAAAGATAAATTTGCTTTTTTAGAATATAAAGCAAGATTTATAGGGATAATTTTTCCAGGTAAATTTTTATTTAAGTTTATATTTTTTAGCAGAAATTTATAATTTTTTTTACTGGGTTCAAAGGCATAAACTGTATTTACAAGCGATTTTAACATAACTGATATAGCACCTATATATGCTCCAGCATCTATAACTATAGAATTTTCATCTAAATTTATATATTTTTGTAAATAATAATGCGACGAATCAAAAAATTTTTTAGCTAAAGGATCGTAAAAAAATATTATATTTTCCAGAATACTTATTGGATAAATTTCATTGATTAATAATTTAAATTTTTTAAAATCATAAAGTCTCGGAATTCTTAAAATTTTTGATGCAACAAATTTAGTTCCCAAAAAAAGAAATAAAAAAGATTCTAACATTAATTTTAGATACAATTTTTTGAAAGAAATTAAAAAAAGTATTAAAAAAAAACAAAACATTTTTAATAAAATAATTCTGGCTTTTAAAATTTTTGTGAAAAATTTTAAGTTAAATTTCATTTTTTTTCCTATGTATAAAATTTTTTATATATTCGTTAAATGATTTTTGTGTAAAAAAATAAAAAATAGTGCCTATAAAAGAAGAAAAAGAACCTATAAAAATTAAATATATAACAAGTTTTAAATTTTTATTAATATTGCCAAAAAAAATAAATTGTTTAAATAAAATTAAAAATATAATCACGAAAAAAGTAGGAAAAATCATTCCCTTTATAGAATAATTAAAAAATGTTTTAAAAGAGCATTTTAAAATTTTTAACAAAAAGAAAATATTTATAAAAATCATTATATTAGAAGCAAAACATTTAGCAAGAGAAAAACTTAAAAAATTTAAAGGTCTTATAAAAATTAAAAAAAAAAGAATATAATTAACTAGATACGAGCATTGTAAAAAAAGTCTTCTTTCGTTTTCTTTAAAAATTAATAAAATTTGTTCTGATAAAATGTTTATAAATAAAAATATTATCGATAAAATTAAAAATATTAAATTTATACTAGATAAAAAATATTTTTTACCAAGCCATGCATAGATTAAAGGTTTAGAAAAAATTATTATAGAGATGGATGGAAAAACTATTATTGGCATAAATAAATTTATTGTATTTAGTAAAAAAATTTTAATATTTTCAAAGTCTTTTTTTGCATAAAAATAATTCATTCTGTGAAAAATTGGTAAGGTTAACATAGATGTTAGTTGAAAAATAAATTTATATATCACAATGGATGCATTGTAATAGCTGGCACAAATTATCCCAAAAAATTTAATTATAAAAAATGACGACATCTCAAATGTTATTAAATTTAATATTAGATTTAAAAACCCTGGAAATGATAAAGATTTTAAAACTTTAAACCATTTTTTTGAAAAATGAAATGATTTTAGAAAAAGTAAATAATCGTATTTGTATTTTATTTTAATTATTATTAAGCAAATTATGTAAACTAAAAAATCAATTCCAGTATAAAATGTATAATATCCTATGATATCATTTTTTGAATTTTTGAAAAAATAAAAAGATGATAAAAGTTTTATGAGATTTCCAATAGAATAAAATTTAAAAAAAATATAATTTTCCAACCTGATTTCTAATATTAAATTTATAAATTTGTAAAAAATACTTATAAATATGGAAAATAATGTTATTTTTAAAATTTTCTTTGTTATAAAAATGGAAGAACTATTTAGATTTTTTATAAAAATATTGGGATTATATAAAAAAAATAAAATTATTAAGAAAAAAATAAGTAAAAATATGTTAAAAATAAAAATCCCAAAGGCTTCTACTTCTATTTCTTTTTTTTTGTTTTTTTTGACAAAAAAATCGTTTGCATACTTACTGGAACTGGATAAAAATCCAAAATCTAAATAAAAAATATAAAGAAGTAGTGAAGTGCAAGTAGAATAAATTCCATAAGTAATTTTATCACTTGTGAGCTTTGGAATAACTATTAGAGAGGATAAAATGCTGATGCAGATAGAAAAAAATTGCCAAAAATATATTTTTAAAAAATTTTTTGTAAATTTTTTTACCATAAAAATAATTAATTTTGTATATTTTTATAAGTAAATTATATTTATAATTTAAAATTGTAAAGGATTTATTTATGTTTCAGGTTTTAGTACTTTCTTTTGTCCAAGGAATATGCGAATTTTTACCAATAAGTTCGTCTTTACATCTTTTGGTTATTTCTAAAATTTTTCATTTTGACTATTTTTTTAGCACAAAAATATTTATAGTTGGTATGCATTTTGGCACTCTGATTGCGATAGTTGTATATTTTTTTAAAGATATAAAAAAGATTATAAATGATTTTTTTAAACTTTTTTTTAATTTCAAAAATGAAATATTAAATGGGAAAAATTTATTTTTATTACTTTTAGTTTCAACTTTTCCTTTAGTCGTTTTTACTTTATTTTTTAAAAGTCTAATCGAAAAAAGTTTTGATAATATATTTTTAACTTGCATAATTTTTATAATTTTTGGATATTTTTTAAAATTTTTTGATAGCCTTAACAACAAAAAAACTTTTCTAGAATTAAACTATTTAGATGCTATAAAAATAGGCTTTTTTGAAGCTTTAGCTATTATTCCAGGCGTATCTAGATCTGGGATAACTATTACGTCAGCATTAGCTTTGAAATATAAAAAAGAAGCTAGCATAAAAATTTCTTTTCTTTTAGCTGTTCCTGTAATTTTAGGTGCAACCATTTTATACATAAAAGACTTTAAAGGTCTTGTTTTAGATAAAGAAAAAGGTCTTTTTTTAAGTTTTGGAGTATTTTTAACATTTATTTTTAGTTTTTTTATGATCAAATTTTTCATGAATTTTTTAAAAAAATATTCTTTTGATATATTTTTTTATTATAGATTGATTTTTGGACTTTTTGTTATTTTTTTGAAGATAAAAAATTTTATTTAATATTTAAATTATGTTAGAAAGGAAAATAATTTTTTCAAACGATATAGCTTTAGCTAGAGAAAAAGCAAAGCAAAAATATATCGATTTATTAAATTTAAAAATTAGTCCAGATAAAATCCTTTTTTTGTCAATAAATGCTCATAGATTCGAGAGCGAATTAAAAAACGAGATTTTAGAAAAAACAAATTTTGGTTTTGAAGAAATCTATATAGACAATTTTTCATCTTTTTCCAAAAAAATTATACGAAAATTTTATTATTTGTTAGATTTGCCTAAAGATTTTGAAGTAATTTCCGGTTTTGAACAAAAATTAATTTTAAAAAAAATTTTAACCGAAGAAGATTTTTTTAGATATGATAGTTTTAAAAATTTAGATGAAGAAAATAGAAAAATCTTTAATAAAGTTAAAATAACTGATATTTTTATAAATTCTTTGATTGATTTGTTAGATAATTTTAAGAGTAATATAGATATTTATAAAAAAGAAAATCTAATATCAAATTTTTATCACGACAAATTTTGCTCTTCTAAATTAAAATTAAATTTTTATAATTTTTACGATATTTATAAAGTTTATCAAAATTTTTTAAAGCAATACAATTTCCTCGACTATAAAGATTTAATAGTAAAAACAATAGAATTATTTCTGCATAATCCTATTGTTTTAGATTATTTTAAAGAAGTTTTTTCAAATGTAATTTTAGAAGAGGCTGAGGAAATAACGAAGCTAGAGGCATATCTTTTGGAAATTTTATGTTCTAAAAAGGATATAAATTTATTTTTTACTTATACTGATAAGTGTATTTTTACTTATAAAGGAACAAGCATAAATTTTATAAAAAATTTGATAAAAAAATTAGATTTAGTTGAAGAAAAAATAGAAAACAAATTAGAAAATCCTAAGTTTTTTTTAAATCATTTTTCGACCGAAGAAGATGAAATTAATTATGTGGCAGAAAAAATAATAGATTTGGTATCGAATAAAAATTATGAATTAAAAGATATTATTATTATTAGAAAAAGTTTAAAAGATGTGGCCATACTTTTTCGTGAAATATTTAATAAATATAATATTCCTTTTTTGTTAGATGGAATGGGTGGAGTATTTGATGATAAAATCATTTTAGATTTGATTTTATATCTAAAAATTATTTATCTTTTTAATGATGAAACAAAAAATTTTTTGAATTTTGATAATTTTTTTGAGAATTTTATAAATATTTTGTTTTTAAATTATTCAAATGATGATATTTTAGATTTAAAAAATATTTTATTGGAGAAAAAAACTTTTTTTCTATCAGAAAACAATTTGTCTAAAAAAAATTTTTTAATATTCCTTAAAGAATTAGAGATTTCTTACGAAAAAGATTTGCAAAAATCTATAAATAATTTTTTAGATGTTTTAGATTTTTATAAAAAAAATGAAAATGTAAATATAAAGGAAATTTTATTTTTTATTTGTCAAAAATATAACATTTCTGATTTTAATTCTAAAAAATGGGAAATAATAGTTGCTTTTTTTAAATCTATAGACGATTTTGAAAAAATTTTCAGTAAAATTTATTTTAATTCAATTTTAGATATAGAAAAATTTATATATTTTTTAGATGAATTTTTGAAAACATATACTTTTGAATTGGGTCTTGGAAATAATAAAGAAAATCTTTTATTAATTTCAACTATTTCTAACTCAAAATTTTTTATGAAAAATAAAAAAATCGTTTTTTTTCTGGGTAATAGCGATGAAATTTTAATTTCAGATGACGAGAAATTTAATATTTTTTTTCAAAAAGATGAAATAGTTAATATGTTTAAAAAAATGAATTTAAATATTAATTTTAGTGCTTATTATAAGGAACAATCTTTTGATAATGACCTGGTTTTGTTCGAAATTGGAAAAAATTTAGCTAGTGAAGAAACTTTTTTTTCTTATTTTGATTTTTTAAATCTTGATAATAAAAATAAGTTAAATAAAAGTATTTTTTTAGACAATTTTCAAAATTCTATAAATTTAATTGAAAATGATTGTATAAGAAATTTTTTAGTTTTAGACGATAAAAATATAAAAATTTTTAAGTTAAATAAAAATCCTGAAAATCTAAAGATTGAAGAAATTTTTTTAAAAAAAATAAAATCTAAAAAATATTTTTCTTATTCTAATGTAAAAAATTATTTAGATTGTAATAGAAAATTTTTAATAGAAAATTTGTTTTTTATTAAGGACATAAAGCCTGATAAAAATATTTTTATTGGGAATCTGGTGCATAAAATTTTGAAAGATTTGCATTCTAGGTTTAATCATTCTTCAGATTTTGCGACAATGCCTTGTAAAAAATATTTAAAAGATTTGATAAATATTAATTTTAATATAAATAATAATAGTATGAGAGTTTATTTTGATTGTATTAGCGAAGCTCTTTGGTATAAGCAAAAAATAGAAAAAATTTTATTGGATTATTTAGAAGATTTAGTCTTTTATGGCGAGAGAAAAATTTTATTTTTAGAAAAAGAACTAACATCTAATTTTGATAAATTTTTGATAAAAGGAAGAATTGACAGAATAGATGATTTGGGAGTGGATATTTTTGAAATTATAGATTATAAAACTTCTTTGCCAAGAAATTTAAAAACTGAGACAATGAAAAAATCAATTGTGGAACTAAAAGAGTTGCAATTTTTGTTTTATTATTTAATTCTAAAAAATAAAAAAGATTTTATTAAATTTAAAGATTTAAAATTTTCGTTTGTTTGGTTAATTAAAGAAAAACCAGCTAGACCTAAAAATAATTCTTATAAAAAGTTTGGGATAGATAGCATTTTTTATGAGGAGTTTTTGGTTGCAGAAAAAAATCTTTTAAAAATTTTTAATGATATTATAGATGACGATTTTAAAACCTATAATACTAGTCTTGAAATATGCGAAAGATGTGGACATAAATTTATTTGTTTAAATTAAGATGAAACTTTTTGTTAGTTTTTTTCTCTAAATCTATGTAGGCTTTGAGTTGTAATATTGGAGGAATAAAATGATAATATATAAAGTTCAAAAATTTTTTAAGAATTTTATAACATTTGTTCTAATTTTCACTTTTTTTATTCAAAATTCTTTTGTGTTTAGCAAGGTAAACGATTTCACATTTTCAAATAATGTGTTGCAATCTAATGTAAATTTTTTAGTTAAAGATCTAATAATAGGTTTAAATACTGGTAGAGTTTGTGATTATTTTGATCAGGGAAATACTAAATCAAAAGTTATGATTATAAAGGATTTACATTGCAATGAAGAAGCACAAAAAAATATTTATAAAATTTTAGATGAGATAAATAAAGAATATTCCTCTAATAATTTTTTGTTTGACGATGTTTTGATAGAAGGAGCCTGGAGTGATTTAAGGAATTCTAACGATTTAAAATTTTTAAAATCTCTGCCAGAAGGTTTTTTGAAAACTTTTATTTTAGAGAATACATTTTTGAAAGATAAATTTTCCGGAGCTGAAAAATTTGTTATAAACAATATTGATAAAAATTTATTGGGAATAGAGGATGAAAAAGCTTATAAAAATAATTTGTCATATTTCATTGATTTGAAAGAAAAAGAAGAGCTAAATTATTTATTAATAAGGCTTATTAATTCATATATTGCATTAAAAAATACTCAAAATTATTCAAGAGATTTAAGAAAATTAGACAATTTAGTAGTCAGTTATAAAAAAAATAAAATTTCTATCATAGAATACATAGACAGATTACAAGAATTTGTAATGTTTTTTGATTTGTCAAAAGAAATCCCTAATTTATTAAAAAATTATGAATATGCAAAAAAAATAAATAGTCTAAATTCTAGCAAAAAAATAATGTTAGAAGCATTAACTATGGAGAGAATTTTATTTTCTAAATTATCTAGAAAAGAATTTCTAAAAATTTCAGAACTTAAGAAAAATAAGGATTATACAGAGTATTATTTGTATTTACAAAAATTAATTAATGAAAAAAGATATGCTGTTTTATTAGATAATAATTTTAATAATTTGTTTTTGTATTTTGATTATCTTAATAAATTAAGTTCTTTGGATGTTAATGCTATGCACGATGAAGAAAGTAAATTTGTTTATAAAATTGCCAACATTTTGGCTAAAGATGACAGGGAAAGAAAATTTTTAAAATTGGGGCGAGTTTTAACTCTTTTTTATAAATTTGTTAATAATAATGTAATTAATAGTGAAGTAAAAGAGATAAACGATAATATCCTGGAATATATAAAAATATTTAAAAGTTTTGCTCAAAAAAATATTAAAGATTATTTAAGTGCTAATTTTTTGCTAGATACATGTAAAAATCTGGAAGATAAACTATATGCTATGAAAAATTTTTATAAAATTGCAGAAAAAAGAAATTTTATATTTGCCGATAAAATTCAGTCTATTTTAGAAAATAAAAACAGTTCAACTGAAAAAATAGTGATTTTGCCGGTAATAGTTGGAGGGTACCATGCTAATGGTATAGCTAATATATTAAAAGATCGTAATATTCCATATATAACTATTTCTCCCAATGGTGGATCTAGTGCTTCTTCTGATTATGATAAAAATCTTTCTACTAAAGCTAATAGTGTTTGGGAGGATTTGTCGACACTAGCACTTGCAACACATTTTGAAAATCATATTTATAAAGATGATGAAATAGATGTAAAATTGAAATCTATGACAAAAGAAGAACAAACGAAATTAATTGATAATTTAGTGAAAAGTATAATCAAAGATGAAAATATTGATTGGACAGAAAATATAGACAAGATAACAACAAAAATAGAAGGTAAATTTAGAAATGAAGGGAAAGAAATTTTAGATTTATCTATAAAAATTGCAACTTCTTTTAAAGATGTTGTTGATAAAAAAATAAAACAAGTTAGAGAAAAAAAAATTAACGAAAGTAAAAAAAATTTAGAAACGGAAATGACAAGTGAAAAAAAATTTAAAGATTTCTTATACAAAGAAGATGAAAAGGGATTATCTAGTGATTTGAAACAAATTAAAACTGATTATTTTGATAGGAAAAAAATCGTAGAAGATAAAAAGAAAAACGATATAGTAGAGGGAAAAGATGAAAAAATAAATAAAGATATTGAAGAAGAAATAGAAAATATAAGAAACAAATCTTTGATTTTTTTTAGCTCAATTCTAAAAATAGGTGGAAACAAAGTAACTTTAGAAAATAATTTATTAAATAATATTTTTGAAAAAAATGAAGAATTAGAACAATTTGTAGAAAAATTTCAGATTCAATTAAAAAACAAAATTATAAATAAACAAAGTTTTAAAAATGAAGATGTTATAGAAATTATTCGAGAGAATGCAGATGATGATAAATTGAGAAAAATAGAAAAAAACCAAAAAAATAATCAATTTAATATTTTTATATCTTTTTTTATTTCAAGTGCTAATGCATTAATAAATAATCAAAAAATTCAAGAGTTTTTTCAAAAAGAGATTAATAAAGACAAAGATAAAATTTTTTCAAAGATTATGGAAGATTTCATTGGAGATGAAAAAAATCTATCCGAAAAAGATAAAGATGAAATAAAAAAAAGTAAAAATGAAATAAAGAAGTTATTTCAAAATCAAGCACAAGAAATATCAAACAATATTATAAAAGAAAAGAAAGGCCTAGATTTAGATAAATTAAAAAAAGATATTGCGGAAGGTATGCAAGCATTATACGACAACCATAAAGATGCTTTAAACAAATTGTTTAGTTTTGGAATTAAAGATGAAAATGATTTAAAAATGTTTAAAATTTGTCAAAATAGTGATGAAATTTTAAAAAATAGAGAAAATTTTCTAAATGATAACAAAAATGATGTCAAGAAAATGTTTTTTAAAGAAGAGGAAATAGATGATGAAAAATATGATGCTTTTTTTACTTTAATTAAAAATATTTTAACAAATTTTGTTAAAAACAACATTTTCCAAGAGAAACAATTTAATGATACTTTTGAAAATTTTAAAATTTTTGATCTATTGTCTTTACAGCTAAAGATTAAAAATAATGAAAAAAATATAGAGATAAAGCAAAAAGAATTAATTGAACGAGAAATATATAACTCATTTTCTAATCAAATGAATGAAGGACTAACGGAGAAAAATATAGAATTTATTTCTTCTTTAAGAATAGAAAAAGCAAATGTCTTGAATAAAGATATTGAAAAACAGGCAGAGGAAGAGATAAAAGATGAGTATATGTCAAAATATAAAGGAACTGTTTTGAAAAAAATACAAGAGGCTACAACAAAATTAGAGAAAAATGATGTTAGCATAAAAGATTATGAAAAAAGTAAAGAAGAATATAATAAACTTAAAAAAAGTAAAGTACTAAATAAATTTAATGATATTGATATTAAAAGGGATACAAAAGAAACTTTATTAATAGAAAAATCAAAAAAAGAAGTAGATGTAGAAGATTTAAATTTGGGTACTTTTTTAAAAA
This sequence comes from uncultured Elusimicrobia bacterium, assembly GCA_900321865.1. Classification (GTDB taxonomy): domain Bacteria; phylum RUG730; class RUG730; order RUG730; family RUG730; genus RUG730. The sequence goes on along the minus strand of ONXP01000002.1, from coordinate 5,354 downwards.
AGAAAAAAGAAGAAAATAAATTTGGAGATTTTATCACGGATGAAAAAATAGATAAAGGGATTAAAGAAAATTTATACAATAAACAAGATGATATATCTAAGGCAGTTATTGATCATTTAATAAATGTTGATTATATAAAAAGTGATTTTAAAAAAGAAAAAGAAGAAATTATTTCAAATTTACAAACAAATATAAATGCGAAAGATGTTATAAAAATGAAAGATATTTCAGAAAGTGAGAAAAAAAGTGTTTTAAAACTAGAAAATCATTTGGATGTTCAAAAGAATATGAAAATTTTGTTTGATTTAATGAATGACGAAGATAAAAAAGATGTCCTAGCTACCTTGAAACAAATGGAAGATTCTGGCTCGATACAAATAAATTTAGAAAATTTGAATAAAGAACAGGATTTAAGTTTGTCAGATTTTGATTTGGAAACTTTAAATACTTTTTTATTGCCTGCAATTTGTCTTGTAAGTCTTAATAAAAAAGATTTAACTCCTAATCAGAGGCTATTATTCCTAAATTCTATGAAATCAAATTTAAAAAATATTGCTAAAGAAAATAAGTTTTTTGATGATAGTTCTGATAGTTATGAAAAAAAATTAGATAAGTTTTTAGATGAATTATTGAGTGATACAAAAACAGAAGTATATAAACAAAATCAAGAAATTTTAAAACCTTTAATAAATAAATTTAAAGAAAAAATAAAAGATTTTACGGAAGACAAACAGGTTGATTTAGAAGATAAAATTATTGGGAAATTAAATTTTTTATCATTAAATTTTGATAGCATACGAATGAAAAAAATTGCAGATAGTTTAAGTGAAAATCTAAATGCAATGTTTTTGTTAAAAGGTGTAATAATTGAGAAAGATGGAGATTTGTTAAAATATTTAGATCTGTTTTTTAACCGTTTGGATAGTAAAATAGAAAAAAATTCTGAAGAATTAGAAAATATAAATAAATATGTGGATTTATATATAAAACAAGAAAAAACTTTTTTAGAATATGGTTTGACAAAAAAAGATTTAGAGGAAAATGAAAAGAAACTTAAAATTAAAGAAGAAGAAATAAAAGAAAAACAAGCAAAATTAGAAGAAGAGTGTTTAGCTTTGTACTCTGAAATTGAAGAAAAAGAAAGTAGTATTCTTAACAATTTAGAGAGCAATAATTCTGAGATTAGAGCTAGCATCATAAAGTTAAGAAAAAAAGGCGCTTTAATGACTGAAGAATTATACAAAATAGGGCTAGAATTGGAAGATTTAGATTTAACTAAAAAAGAAATTGAAAAAATAAAAAAAGATTTATCTATTTTAGATGAAATAGAACTAGGATTTAAGGATATTGCAAATAACATTAGGCTTGATGTTGATTTTAATATTTTGTTAAGCGAAAATATTAAAAAAATAAATGATGATATAGATTTAAATAAAAAACCAACTAAAAAAGATAGTAGCAAAAAAAGTGATAAGAGTCTGGAGGTTGTAATTCAAGCGGTTCTAAAAGTGGAAGAGAATTTTACTGAAGAAAATTATCAAGATGCATTAAACAAAGTTGACGGTTTTGATTCTGGAGAAGATTTAGAATTGGAATCTAGAAAGTTAGAGTTAAAAAGAAGATTAAGCGTATTAGCATATGATATGAAAATTTTTGATATTAATACATTAGAAGAAAAATTAAAAAAAATAGATGAAAGATTGAAGGAAATAGATAAAGAACTAAAAGAAAAAACAGATGATAAAGAGTTTAAGTTAAAACTAGATTTGATAAGCTTAAGAAATAAAGAAATAAAAAAGTTAAGAGATAAAGGTAATATAAAAGATAATGAAAATAGAGATTCGTTGGAAAAAGAATCTTTTGAATTAAAATTGGAAATTGAAGAGTTGAAAAATAAAGAAATAGACGATATAAATAGAGAAATTAATAATTTAAAGTTTCAATATGATAGAGATACTGTTATTAGAAAAGCTTCAGCTTTGGCTTCCTTAGAGGAAGAAATGGAAAGGTTAGTATCTATCAATGTATTTCAAGAAAATAAAAATGAGATTGAAACAATAAGAAAAGAGTTAGATGGTTTTAAAGAAATTTTTAAAGAATATTCTAATTATAAAGAATTGAAAGAAGGAAAAGATACTTTGTTGATAGATGATGACGATGAAAATAAAGATGTATTGAATAAGTCAATAGATAGTATGAGTCAGACTTTAGATACTTTTGAAAAAAATTTTGAACAAGCTAAAAATGAAAAAGAAACCTTGTTAATAAGATTAAAAGATGTTTTGAAGAGATTAGAAAATGAAAAAATAAATTTAGAACAAGATTTAAAAAATGAATTAACCGAAAGTGTGAAAAAGAATAAAAAAAAGGAATTGTTTTTATTAAAAAAAGAATTAAAAAAATTGAAATCACAAGTAAGTTCTATAGATGAAGAAGTGAAAGACATAATAAAATGGAAGATAAATGATATTAACGATAAAATTAAAAATATTTATTTTAACAAGATAAACCAATTAAAGCTCACAAGTTATATAGAACCTTTAGAAAATGAGATAAAGTCTTCTATTAAAGTAGAAACAAATAAAGAAAAACTAGAAATTTTAAAGAAATATTTACAAATATTAAAAGATATTAGGTTGGAATCTAAAATTAATCCATCTAGGGCATTGAAAATTTTTTTAGAAAATATAGAAGAAATAAAAGTTAATTTTCAAAAAAATATGGAGTTTTCAGAAGAAATTAAAAATTTATTGCAAAATGTTGAATTTAACAAATATCTGAGTTTTGAAAATCAAAATTTAATATTTTCAATGAACAGGTTAAATGATCGATCAGTTTTAAACAGAATTAGTTATTTGGAATTTGAGAAAGAAAATTTACAAAATAGTTATGATGTAAAAAATATAGATGCATTAAAGCAAGATCTAGATAACAATATACTTCGCATAAATAATCAAATAGATCATGAAGATTCAAAAATAGAAATGATGAATAAAACGATTAATAGATTAAAAGATTTACAGAAGAACATTACTAAATTAAAGTTTGAAAATGAAAAGAAAAAAATAGAGGCTAAGGCAGAAATAGAATCACTAAAAAAGGAAATTCAAGATTCTAAAGATTCGGAAAAAAATAATCTTAAAGAAAAAGAAAATCTTGAAAAAGAAATAGAACAAAAGAGAAAAAAACTTGAAGATATAAATGAAGAAATTAATACTAAGAAAAAAAATAAAGAAAATAAAGAAGAAGATATAAAAAACAAAGAAAAAGAAATTAAAGAAAAAGACGATTTTTTGTCAAAATTAAAGGAATTAGAAAAACAATTAAAAAATAAAATGGTAGAATTGGAAAAAGAAAAAGAAAAATTAAGCAATTTAACAACAAAAGATGTTAGTTTAAATGAACAAAAAAAGGAATACGAAAAGAATATAGACGAATTAAATGTGAAAATTAAAGAGTTAAAGGAAAAATTGCAAAAAATTCAAGAAAATTTAGAAAAGTCTAAAAAACGAAAAGAAATAGAAGAAAAAGAGAACAATAAAAACAAACTAAAAGAGAAATTAAAGAAAGTAAATGAAGAACTAAATGGTAACGAAGCTGATATAGAAAATTTAAAAAATTTTGAGACTTATAAAAATGATTATGAAAAATTAAAAAAAGATTTATCTTCTATAACTGATGAAATAAATCGAACGAATAAACAGCTTAAAGATTTAGAGAAAGAAACTTTTAATTTAGATAAGTTGATACAAGAAAAAGATAAAGAATTGCAAAATCTTCTTAAAGAATATGGGGAATATGAAGCAATAAAGGAAAAACTTGAAAAAAATGGAAAAACGATGGACGATGTAAAAAAAGACTATGAGGATTGTCATGAATTTGTTGTAGTTCTTGAAAATTTATACAATAACTCTTTTGAGTATAATCGAGAATTATCTTTTATGGAATATTTATATATGGAATTTCAAGCACTTGAAAAAATTTCATTTTGGGAACAAAATCTAACAGATTCCCAAAAACAAGGATATGAAAAGTTTTTTCAAGAAAAGTTAAAAGAAACAGCTTTTGAAGATCTAGAAAAAGCTAGAGAAAATTCAAAAAAATGGTATGAACTGTATAAAAAATATGAACGCAATGAAGAAAAATCAACAAATTTAAATTTGATAAATATGGATGAACATAAATGGGATAAATTTAGAGTTTTAACTGAATTAAAATTTGGAAAAGTTCATGGAGAAGGTTTTACTGAAAAGAAAAAAAATGAAGCAAATGCTATTTTTAAAAATTTAAAAGATGTTTTTGTAGAAATGTTTCAAGGATATGATGACAATCTTGCAGAAGAAAATTTTAATAGAATGGAAAAGTTGCTTGAAAAATTTAAAGAATATAAGGAAAAATATGGATTTAATGTAATAGATCACAATATAAAAGAGATTATTGAAAAAGGCCAGGGGGCAGATATTGTTATAGACAAACTTAGAAAAGAAATAGAAGAATTGAAAAGGAAGCAAAAACAAAAAAACGATAAAGAATATAAAAAATTAGAATTAGAAAAAGAAAAAAAAGAAAAGGATAAAAAACTTAAAGATTTTGATGAAAATATAAAAAAATTTACAAAATTAGAAAATTTAACAAAAGCGAAAAAAAATTTAGAAAATGAAATAAAAGATGTTGAGTTAACAGACGAGGAAAAAAATCTTTTAAAAGAAAATATTTTTGATGACACAGAATTAAAAACAGAAAAAGATATTCTTGAGGAAGAACTAAAAGCTTTGTTAGAAGAATTGAAACAAAAAAAAGAAATTTATAAAGATATTGTAAATCAAATTAATGTGAATAATTTAGAAATTGAAAATATAAATAAAAAAATTTTAGAATTAGAAAAAGAAATTGGTGAAATAGAACAAAAAATTAAAGATTTAAAAGATAAATTTACAAATTATGATAAAGAAGAAATCACTAAACAAATTGATAAGGATAAAGAAACTATAAATGAAAATGATGAAAGTATTAAAGTCTTATCAAAAAATAAAATTGTTTTAGAAGAAGAAATAAAAAAATTAGAAGAAAATAAAAAAAATATTGATGAAAAAATAAACGGTATAAATAAGAAAAAAACTGAAAACAATAAAAAAATTAAAGATTTGCAAAATGAATTAAAAAAAATCGAAAAAGATTTATTAAAGAACGATCAAGAAAAAAATAGAATAAAACAAGAAATTGAAAAACATATTATTGGGAAAGTTAGAGCAGAAGTTTATGTTGATCAAAAAAAAGAAGAATTAGAAAATAAAAAAGCTTTACTTGATATTGTTTTAAAACTTAAAGAAAAGAAAAACAAACTTGCATTGCAA
>ONXP01000042.1 GCA_900321865.1 uncultured Elusimicrobia bacterium | reverse complement strand
TATTTTGGCTCTACCCATTCTATAAAAGGATATTTATTAATTTGAGCACAAAGTTCAATGATATTCACTTTTTCTTTCAAATTGAATATATAAATCCTATTTAAATTTTCTAAATTTTTTTGATATTCTTCTAAATTAATTCTACGATTTATAATATCTTTTCTTGAATTTAAAATTTTTTTGCTATGTTCATTCATTACACTATTTCTTAATTTTTCATAATTAATAAATAAATCGTGATGTCTATATAACAAATGCTTAGCAAGAACCTCATCGTCTGCAAAATTATCTATTTTTTTAAATTTTAAAACAATTTTATTGTACTCAAAAATTTCAGCATTTTCATTAGTATCAAAATGCATAAAATGTCTGTTATGTAGATTTTCACAAAGTAAGAAAATATTTAGAAAGTTAAAAAATATTATAAAAAATAAAATATATCGCTTCATCTTAATGAAAAAATACTCCTTTTTTCTATTTCTGCAAATAATTTCATCATAAATCCATCCAAGTATTATATGAAAACTTTTCATTTATATTTTTTTTATTACAATTAATTAAAATTTCATTCCCTTCTTTTATTATTAAATCGTCTTTTTTTATAACTTTCCCTATATTTTTAAAAGAAACCCGTGAATTTAATAAAATTTCTTCTATTTTTGATGAATTATCTTTTTTTACTTCTAAAACAAATCTAGATTGTGATTCAGAAAAAAGTTTAGAAATGGTATCTAATTCTTTTTCTTTCGTAGGAATATTAGATAAATCTACTTCTGCTCCAAAATCTGATGCTATCATCATCTCTGCTATACATACTCCCAGACCACCATCACTAATATCATGAATACTTTCTATTAAAGATTTATCTATAATTTCATTTAAAACATTGAATATTTTTTTTGATTCATAAATATCTGTGTCTGGAACATTAGACGAAATATCTTTTTCTACTAAATTAAAAATCGTTCCTTTTAACTCATTATTAGTTTCACCTATAATATAAATAAAATTGCCTTCTTCTTTAAAATTCATAGTTAAACATTTACTAACATCTTTTAAAACTGCAAAACAAGAAATCAGCATAGTATCTGGAATAGAAATCTTTTCTCCATCTTTATTTAGATAAGTATTATTTAAACTATCTTTTCCGGAAATAAAAGGAATATCTAATGCCTTAGAATAATCATAACATGCCTTGCATGCTAAAACTAAACTACCTAATTTTTCTCTATCATTAGGATCTCCCCAACAAAAATTATCTAAAAATGCCATTATTTCTATAACTCCACCAGCACAAATAATATTTCTCATAGCTTCATTTATATTTGCCAAAATCATTTTTCTAGTATCATATTTTCCATATTCAAAATTTATTCCATTACTTACTGCTACCCCTTTTTTGCTATTAAAAAAAGGCTTTATGACAGAAGTATCACCTATTGTTTTATTCCCTTGTAAAGGTTTAATCACGGTATGACCTTTTACTTCATAGTCGTATTGTTTCACTATCCAATTTTTTGATGAAACATTTGGATGAGAAAGAATTTTTAAAAAATATTCTTCCAATTTTTCATTTTCAATTTCAATTTTAACACTATTTAAATTCTTTTCTTCTAGATTGATTATAGAAATTGCTTCTCTTTCATATCTAGGAAGTCCGTGATGCAAAAAATCCATATCCAGCTCACAAACTTTTTCATTGTTAAAAAATAACATTAATTTTTTAGTATTTGTAAATTTTCCAAGAATGCTAACTTCTACATCTTCCGCTTCAAAAATTTCCTTTAAAGGTTTCAAATTTTCTTCTGGCACTGCTAAAACCATTCTTTCCTGGGCTTCCGAAACCCAAATTTCCCAAGGCAAAAGCCCAGCATATTTTAAAGGAACTTTATCTAAAAATAATTCTACTCCAGTATCCTCTCCTAACTCCCCAACTGCAGAAGAAAGCCCGCCAGCTCCACAATCAGTCAAACTATTATAAAGATTTTTATCCCTCGCAACTAAAAGTCCATCTAAAATTTTTTTCTCAACTATAGGATTTCCTATCTGAACAGCATTTTGGGTAGCATTTTCATCCAAAGCTAAAGAAGAAAATGTCGCTCCATGAATTCCATCACGACCAACCCTGCCTCCTATAGATACTATATAATCGTAAGGCATAACTTTTTTTTCTATCATATTTTTTGGAATTATCCCACCAGTTCCACAAAAAACTAAAGGATTAAAAATAAAACCTTCATCAAAAAGTGTCGCCCCATTAATAGTCGGAATCCCCATTCTGTTTCCATAATCACGAACACCCTCAACTGCTCCTTTCATAATTTGCCTTGGATGAAGAATTTTTTCGTTCAAAATATCTACTGATACATCTTGATTGCCAAAACAAAACACATCTGTATTAAAAATTGGCTCTGCACCCAGTCCCACCCCTAAAATATCTCTAATCACTCCACCTATTCCAGTTCCTGCTCCTCCATAAGGCTCCAGAGCTGTTGGATGATTATGAGTTTCTACTTTAAAGGCAACTCCAAAATTTTCATCAAATTCTATAATCCCAGCATTATCTTTAAATGCAGATAAACACCAAGAAAGTTCCATTTCTTTTGTAGCCTTAAAAATAGTAGATTTTAAAAGGTTGTCTATTATTTCTGTTTTTTCTTCTCCTGCATTTAAATTTTTTTCTGTATATTTTATTATTCCAGTCAAGGTCTTATGTTTACAATGTTCACTCCAGGTCTGAGCTATAGTTTCCAGCTCTATATCCTTTGGCTCTCTACCTAAATTTTTAAAATATTCTTGCACTTTTTTCATTTCTTGCAAATTTAAAGAAAATAAATATTTTTTACTAATATTAATCAATTCTTTTTCGGAAAGACTTAAAATATTTATTGTGTTTACAAAACTTTTTGACATTTTTTATCCTTTAGATTAATAATAAACTTTTTTTAAAAATAAATTGTTTCCTTCAACAACTCTTATATTGTGAATTTTTTTAGCTAAATTTAAATTTTCTAAAATTTCCTTCTCTGCTATTTTTCCATATCCCAAATCTAAAATTGCTCCGACAATAAATCTGATCATTTTATGCAAGAATCTATTTCCTTTTATCAAAATATAAATATACCTATAATTTTGAAAACTTTTTATCCCGATATAATTTATAAAGCAAACTGTATTTTTTTTAGTTTTTTCTGAAATACTAAAACCGTTAAAATCATGTTCTCCTAAAAAATTTTTTACAAACACCTTTAAATATTCTATCGTTTTCTTATCTAAAACTTTGTCAAGAAATAGCATATTTTTTAAAAATAAAGATCTTTTTTCTTTTTCTATATTACAAATTTTATAAATATACAATTTTCCTTTTGCACTATACCTCGCATGAAAGAGATTTTTTTTATTCAAAATATTTAAATCTTTAAATTTAAAATTAAGAGCCTCTACATATTTCAAGTTTTTAATTTTAATTTTTTCACTCAATTTTAAAATTTTAGAATTTATAGCAAGTCTTAAATTTTCACTAGGAATAAAAAACGGAGCTAAATAATTAGCACAAAAGCCAAGAGCATTAACCTTTGCATCCAGCCTAGACGAGCCTTGTAATTTGACACCTCTTCCATAAATTTCTTTCAAAATATTTTCTAAAATATTCTGGATAGACCTAAATTCCGAAGGATTATTTTTTTGAATTTGCCAACCTGCAAAATTTTCTCCATCAAATTCCATAATCATTTTTATATTATAAATCATTCTATGGTTCTTAATATAACAAATTTTTTATTATACTTTTCGTTTAAATTATTTTTCAAATCTAAAGAAAAATCCATTAATTTAAATTTATCCTGATAATATTCAAAATTTAAAGAAAAATTTTCCCCATGTACAATCGGAACTCTTGCCATAAAAATCTTATCTGGCAAAACTCTCCAAGATCTTTTGTCTGCATCTTCGGTAATATTAGATAAAATTTTTAACCCTGTACCAAAAATAGAAGATAAAACACTATTTTCATTTTTTTCTTCAACTTTTTTAGTTATATTATTAACGATAGATGTTTTTAAAACAGCCCTAGATATTTCCTTAAAATATATATCAAATTTTTTATACTCAAAATTTTTTAGAACAATATCTCCAATATCTAAAACTTTTTCCAATTCGTATTTTTTATCATTGAATAATATTTTTCCAGCATTAATTTTATAAAAAAATTTTTTATATTCAGGAAAAGAAAATGAAATGGTATAATCGCTAGCTAAAGAATTTAAAGTCTTTAAAACATCTTTGACTTTATTATCCTCATCAGTCTGTGCTTTATAATGAGAAAACCCAATGAAAAAATTTTGTCTAGCATCAAAAATAGACATTTCCAAATTATTAGATATTTTATAAGGAACCTTTCCCATATAAGACAAAATTATGACTTCGCTTGTATTAGCTTTTTTATAATTTTGATAAAATTTAGGATATTCTTTTTTTAAAATTTCTATTTTTTCATCTAAGTTGCTTTTTTTAGCCATATCCAAAGTACTATTAAATAAATCCTGCGTAAAATTATAATTAAAGTAAGAAGTATTGTATAAGTTTAGAGCATTTTTATAGGATATAAATGCTTCGTTGTAATCGCCATTCATTTCAAACAATATTCCTGAAATATAGTCAAAAAATGCATTTTTCTTAAAGGCATCCTTTGATGTCAAAATATTTGACAAATTTTTATGAAAAGTAATTCCTCGTCTAACTTCGACAAGAGCATTTTCTAAGTCATCCATCATAATATAGTTTAAAGCTTTAAAAATAAAAACCATAGAAAATTCAAAATCTTCACCACTATAAACTAAAAATTTATCGTTCACAAATAACGACAAAGTTCCCTTTGTAATACTTTTAGTATAATATTCATCGTGCAATTTTTCTGCTAAACTAAAATATTTGTTCGATTCTAGATAATTTTGAGATATGTGCATAAAAAAGGCTTTATCTAAATAATACAAAATTAAACTTTTTTTAGAATAAATACTTTTTTTGTTCTTATCTATACAATTAACCAATTCTTTATAATTATTTTCTTTAAAATAGTTTTCCAAATTTTTGTAATAACTATCATAATTAACAGAACAGGCCGTAAAAAATAATAAAAGAATTAAATTTATAATATTTATAAAATTCTTCAATTTTTTTCTGCTATATTATTAGTAGTGTGAACATTTTCATCTTGCTTTTCATCTTTTTTATCATTTTGATTTTGTTTAGTTTTCTCTTCATTTTTTACACCAAAAAAATACACTGCGATAAGTGCAGTTAAAATTCCAAAAAAAAGTAAGTAATCCTTTTGATGCATAACATCAGAATTTTCTGAAGACGATTTTCCTGAAACAGGACGAACTACTTCGCTTTCTGTTGTATCAAGAACAATACAAGATGTAAATGTAAAACATAACAGCAAAACACAAGAAAAAATTTTAATTTTCACGTTTTACTCCCTGTAATTTTTTTATTAAAATATCAAGATTAGTTAAAACATATAAACATTCATCTAATTTTTTTAATGGATATATTGTAGTCTTATCAGATAAAGATTTTTCTGGCTCAGGATGAACCTCCATAAAAATTCCAGCTATTCCTGTAGCTACTGCTGCCCTTGCAACATCCATTGTAAATTCCCTTTCACCTCCAGTAATATTTCCATCATTTCCTGGAAGTTGCATACTATGAGTAGCATCATATATGACAGGATATCCAAACTTTTTCATTTTTGCTATGCCTTTCATATCAACTACTAAATTATTATACCCAAAGCAACTTCCTCTTTCCGTCAAAAAAATATTATAATTATTATAGTTTTCAATTTTTTTGATAATATTTCCCATATCATTTGGAGCTAAAAATTGTCCTTTTTTTACATTAACTATTTTTCCTGTTTTTGCAGCTTCTACTAATATATCAGTCTGTCTCGACAAAAATGCCGGAATTTGAATAATATCCAAAACAGGTGCTATTTTTTTTACATCTTCTGTGCTATGAACATCGCTAGTTACAGGGATACCTAGAGCTTTTATTTTTTCAAAAATCTTTTGGCCTTTCTCTATCCCAACCCCTCTAAAAGAGGCGATGCTCGTTCTATTTGCTTTGTCAAAAGATCCTTTAAAAATATAATCAATATTATATTTTTCACACAAACTTTTGCAGATTTTAGCTATGTATAAAGAATCTTCTTCATTTTCTAAAACACACGGGCCTGCTATCAAAATTAATTTTTTATCGTTAGAAATTTCTATATTATTTAACTTTATAGTTTTCATAATTAACAAAATTCTTCCAACAAGCTTTTTATTTTTTCAAAAACCATATCAACAGTAATATCTTCCATACATTTTTGAGAATTTTTAGAACATTTGTGCAATTCACAGGCTAAGCAATCTAAATTTTTAGAAAATAAAGGTGGATATTTTTTATAATCTAGAGGATTGCTAGATTTATAATTAGTCGGCCCAAAAACAGTCACAGTCGGCACTTCCAAAGAAACTGCTATATGTTTATCTCCAGAACATGTAGAAAAAATACAATCGCAATTTTTTATATACCCTGCAATTTCTCTAATTTTCCCTATAGGAGTAATAAGAACCTTAGATTTATCAAAAATATTATCTTTAATTTTTTTAGCATTTTCTTCTTCGCCTGGACCAGTTAACAAAATAACAAAAACACCTAAATCTTTTATTAATTTATTCGCTAAAATATAATATCTATCAAATATCCAATTTTTAATTAAATTTCTTTCTCTAACATTTGGAACAACTATTCCTACAATTTTATCTTTACCGTTATATCCATTATTTTTTATAATTTTTCTTTTTTCTGCAATTATTTCTTTTTCCAAATAGATATTCGTTTTTATTTCTTTTTTTTCTATTTTCAAGTCTTTCAAAAGAGATAATTTAAAATCAACTATATACATATTTTTGGTTATATTCCTAGGAAAAATATGTTTATAAAAATATTTTCTTATTCTATAATCAAAAGAATATGTCTCTTTTGCTTTACTAAAAAATGTTATATAACAAGTAGTAGGATTTCCAAAAAAATCAAATATATAATCATATTTTTCCTTTCTAACATTAGACAAAATCTTTAATTTTCCAAAGAAACCTTCTTTTTTATTCAAAATATGAATTTTATCTAAAAAAGGATTATTTATAAGAATTTCTTGGAAAGGATCTTCTACCAAAAAATCTATTTTTGCAAGAATATTTTGTTCATTAAAATGTTTATACAAGGCTTCTATAATAGGAGTAGTCAAAACAACATCCCCTAATTTTTTAGGTTGAATAATTAAAATTTTTAATTTTTTATCCACAACTTCACCAATCTTCATCTATTTTATAATTTTTTACAAAATTCTTATTTTTATTTTTTTCTTTAGCTTTTTGATTTTCTCTAGACAACATTTCAATTAATCTTTCTGCATTTTTCTGATTTTCATCTTTTTTATCGTTTTCAAAGTTTATAGCTTCTGCTTTTTTATTTTTTTCTCTATTTTCACTAGAATTTTTATCATCTTTTTTATTTTCCATTTTAGATGTAGTTTTTTCTTCTTTTTTTTCATTTTCTTTATTATCTTTACTTTCTGTATTTTTTTCGTTTTTATTAGAATTTTCTTTAGATTCATTTTTTTTATCAAAATTTGAATCATTTTCTTTTTTATCTTTTTGATTATCATTTTTATCTTTGTCATTTTCTTTTTGATTATTGTTTTTAGACTGTGGATTTTGTTCTTCTAGCAATTTCATAACTTCAAAATTAAACCTGGCTTCATTATCTAAAGGATTTAACTCTAACGCTTTTTTGAAATGTTCTTTTGCTTTATTTATATCGCCATCTTTAGCAAAATTATTCCCCAGATTAAACAAAATTTTTTCTTTTAATTTTAAGTTTTTAGAATCAAAATTAATTTTATCTAATTTATCTAAAAGATCTTTATAAATTTTACTAGATCTATCAGTTTTTTGATTTTTATATAAAGAATTTGCCAAATTATAATTTAGAATATTTTGTATATTTTCATTTTTTTCATCAAAAGATTTTTTATTTAAATATTTTTTAAGTGCTTTATCATAATAAAAAGACGATTTTTCAAATTGTTTTTTATTGTAATAATATTTTCCTAATATTACATCATAATACAAAAAGAACCAAAACAAAACAATTAGAATGATAAAAAACAAAAATATTAAAAAAAATAATTTATAAAAAAGATTCGGATTATTTAATATTTTTAAGAAAAATTTTTTATTCATATTTTTTATTTTCTCTTATAAAAAGATTAATTAAAAAAATGAAAATTGCTACAATTAAAAAATAATAATATTTATGCTCATATTGTTCTATTAGACTATTAGATAAAGACTTTGTCTCTATACCATTAATATCTTTTACTATTAAATTTGTATCTAAAATTCCAGTTTTTGAATAATAATATTTTCCACCAGTTTTGTTAGATATTTCTTGTAATAATTTCTCATCTAATTTAGACAAAACATTTTTTCCATATTTATCTTTTTTATATTCAAGTAATTTTCCATTTTCATCTCTTATAGGAATCATTTCTCCTTGCTTATTGCCTATTCCTATCGTAAATATTTTTATTCCTTCTTTTGCTGCTTCATCTAATTTTTTCAAATACCCAGAATTATGATCCTCTCCATCTGTTAAAAGTATTAAAACTTTATATGATTTTTCTTTTTTGTCAAATGTATTTATCGCAAGATCTATAACTTTTGAAATATCTGTTCCCTGTATAGGCACCTCATCGACATTTATAAAATCCAAAAACATTTTAACTGCATTATAATCTAATGTTAAAGGACACTCTAAAATGCTTTCTCCAGCAAATGCTATAAGTCCCATTTTATTAATTGACAATTCATCTATTAAATTCCCTAACTCTGCTTTTGCTATAGTCATTCTATTAGGTTTTATATCTTCAGCTAACATACTTAGAGATGTATCAATAGCAATAATGATATCTATCCCTTTTCGTTTAATCACACTTTCTTTTTTACCAAATTTTGGATCCAGCAAAGAAATGATTAAAAATATAAAAACAAAAATATTCAAAAATAATTTTAAGTATTGTCTAGAAAAAACTTGTTCCTTAAATAACTCAGAAAAAACAAAAGAACCTGCAAATTTTTCTATTCTATTTTTTTTGATTAAAAAACCTAAAAACGATAGAAGTAAAATTAAAGGGACAAATATAAAAAAATATAAAAAGATTTTATTAGCCAGTATCATTTAGATTTCCAAATTAAAACGAAATTTATATTGTTTAGAAAAAAATGTAGAAACTGGATAAAATGTCTTCCTGTGTATGAGACACGGTCCAAATTTTTTTAACATTTCTAAATGCAATTTGGTAGCATAACCAAAATGTTTTTTAAAATGATAATTAGGATATTCTAAATCCTTCTTTTTCATAAAATCATCTCTATAAACTTTAGCTAGAATAGAAGCACACGCTATAACCAGACTTTTCATATCACCTTTTACAATACTGATCTCCGGAACTCCTGTCCCAACACTAAAATTTCCATCTATCAAAAGCAAATTTGGAGAAATTTTAAAATTCTTGACTATATAACTGATATTATTTTTAATCGACAATTTTGTAGCATTTAAAATATTTATATCGTCTATAATTTTTTCATCAACAAAACTCACAGAAAAAAAAGAAGCATTATCCTCTATTTTTTCTTTTAAAATTTTTCTTTTAGCAGAAGATATTTTTTTAGAATCATAAACGTCAGATAATTCTTGTAAAAAATTTTCATCAAAATAAAACTTTTTGTTAAAAACAACTACACTACTTACGACCGGTCCAGCTAGAGCACCTCTTCCGACCTCATCACTCCCAGCCAAAAAGAAATTTTCTTTTTTACTAGGGAAAAAACTTCTGTCAAATTCAAATAAATTCATAAAAAAGAAAATATTCTATAATAAAAAAACTATAAATTTAACAAACAATATTAAAAAAATTTTCAAATTAATTATTAATTAACAGAATTAGAAGAATCAGGCTTAATAGTATTAACATTAGAACTTT
>ONXP01000012.1 GCA_900321865.1 uncultured Elusimicrobia bacterium | reverse complement strand
CTTCCACAATTAATAACTAATATTTTCATTTTCATTAAACACCTTGTTTGGTTTTTGCAACATATTTAATATTAACATTTTTTTTTATCGTGATTTCACTAAGAGATTTCGTTGAAGTAAAACCTATTCCTTCGGTAATATTACCCATTTGTTCTAATTTAAAAAAACTATCCGAATAAAATAAATCTTTTTCTTTATCGTAAAAAACAGAATCAGTAAAGATTGTAGCATTTTCTTTATATGTTTTTAAAACAACATCACCAAATGCAGATACATTATTACTATGTATATCAACTATAGAATTACTAGCCCTCATCTCTGTTTCCAATTTGTTTTCTTCATTATAAAAATAAAGGATTGGACTCATTATTTTAATTTTATTTTTATCATTATCAAAGTTTAATTCAGCAGTGTTTCCAAAAAGTTCCCAAATCATTTTAGTTCCTTCAAAACCTTTTAAATTAAAAGTTCTAATATTAGGATTATCATAAGAAAAATAATTTTCCTCTTTAGGCTTACTTTTTTTTACTTTTTTAAAACTAAAACTTGCAAAAATTATAGTCAATATCAATATTAAAAATATAATAAAAATAAAAATTTTAGATTTATATTCCAAACACAACTTTTTCATATATATTTAGTATTACATTTATAAATCCAACAAAAATCATACAGAATCCAAATAATTTTAAAATAAAATTATTTTTCTTATCAAAAATATATTTTCTAAAAATATTTTTTTGGTTTTTAAAATAATCACTAACAAAAATGATATGCCACAGCCTAGGACAAAAAGAAAACTTTAAAACTTCATCTACGAGAAACATTTTATACTGCATATTTTTTAATATCTTCATATAAATTTTCATACTTATATTTTTCATCTATTGGAACAAAAGTAGACATATATTCTACTACAATGTCTATTATATTAAAATCTGTATATTTTATATTTTTAGATATAGCATGAAGACTATAAATATTTTTATTATATAACATTTTTTCTAATAGACAAATTTTATAATATTTATATGGGTTAAATTGTTCTTTTTTATCTAACAAAACCAAATTTTCAACTTTATTAAGATTATAATAATAATATGCACCAGCTAACACTATATAATTATCAATTTGTTTTGTTAAATTCTTTTCTAATAAAGTAATTAAATCCTTGCCTTTTAATTCAAGAGTCACTAATTTATAGTTATCTATAAATAAATCATAAATATTCTCATAATATAAATTTTCTTTATTTATATGATCAAATTTTAAATCCCCTTTTTGAATTATAGCGATATCTACCTTTGTCTTTTTTTTAATTATATCAGCTACAAAAAAAGTCAAATTATCATACTCTTTAGAATTTGTTTTAAAAAGCTCAAAATTTATTTTTGAATATATTTTTTTTCTATTTAAATTGTTTAAAAACTTCTTCACAGTTTTAAGAATATTTGGATATTTTTTAGAATAAAAATCTAGTAAAATATTTTTTGGAACTTTAACATCTATAAATTCATTATTAAAATTTATTATTTTTTTATTATATTTTTTATATATTATTTTTAATATTCCAATATTTTTTAAATTTTCCTCTACTGATGACAGAAAAACATTTTTATTATTTTGAGTTGTAAAAATCTTAAATTTAGCATTATATTTATCTGACGACGATATTATCACATCTATATCAGAAATTTCTTTTGCAATAACAGAATTATCAATATATAAATTATATTTATCAAAACCATTATCAAAATTGTATCTAGATAATAAAATTATAAAATCAACTTTTTCCTCTTTTTTTAAAATATTAACATAATATTTTAAAGTCTGAAATAATGGCAATAAATCATAGTTTGATAAATTATTTTTAAAATTTCTAAAAAAAATTTCATTATTACTGATTCCTAATATCCCTATCTTTACATCTTTTAGCTGCTTAACAAAATAAGAACAAAAATCAGAATTGTTTTTTTCTAAATAATCATTTATAGAATAAATATTCGAAGAAACAAAAGAGATATTAAAATTATTATTCAAAAATGCAAGGCTATTTAATCCAAAAGTAAACTCCCCAGAACCTATATTTATTATATCATAATTTAACAAATTAAAAATTTTTACAAAAAAATTATAATTATCAGCTTTTATGGAATATCTATTCAAAAAAAAATTCCCAGAATCGACAAAAACAGAATTTTCTAAATTATAATTGTTCAAAATATAAGGTAAAGCAAAGATCCCTCCAACATAACAATTATCTTTATAAAAATTTTCATTGTATAAATTAGAATTTACATCAGATGTATAAATAATATTAAAAGTTCCTAGATTAAAATAGAACAAACGAAAAAAAAACAATACAAAAATTATCAATAAAACAATAAGAAAAAATTTATTTTTTAGATTTTTAACAAGAAAAGAACTAATAAGATTCCTCCCTTTTCACTGGTAAATACTCAATATTAACATTATCTATAAAATCTAATTTTTTAGAATTCATATTATACTTTATAACATCAGATTTATATATTCCTTTTCCTTTAGAATCTTGTTGTAAAAGGATAGGATTCTCTTTAAAAAGAAAAAGTCTATCCTTTTTTAAAAAAATTAATAATTTTGACTTTAAAATATAAGAATTATCCTTTTTTTTATAAATTATAGGATTTCCATATAACTCAACTATATCCTTCTCTAAATCCCAAATAATTTTATCACACGAAATAGTATACTCATCTTTATTTTTATCAGAATAATCTATAGAAAAAATATCATCAATATATGCTTTTTTCTTGTTTAAATCATATAAAAAACTATTCGCAATTATCTTATATTTTTCTAAATTTTCCTTTTCCCTAAACAAAACAACTTGTTTTTCTAATTTCGCATAATTTAAAATTTTATCTTTATCATTATAAATCACAAAACATTTTTTAGCAGAAACTTCATCATACACTAAAATATCAGAAGCCTCATCCTTATCAAACTCTAAAAATTCTCTTTTTCCTTTTTTTAAATTTTTTATACTTATATATTTTTGATTATCTTTAGTTTTTATTTTTAAATCATCAGAATACAACAAATTATTTTTGTCATCTGTTATGTTCACATTCCCAGAAAAAAAAACATTTTCTCCTTTGTTTTTTAACACAACAGCATCACTATTAGCCATAATTTTTCCATCATAATTTTTAAACACACCAAAAGAGTTAGAAAACAAAAAAGAAGACAAAAATAATAGATATAAAGAATACAGAAAAATAATTCTATAAAACAAATTCATAAAAACAAAAGATATAAATTATTTTTTCCCCATTCCTATATGTTGTGCTCTTTGTAATAATTTCCCCTCTGACTTAATAGTTGGAGCCAAAACCATCTCAACTAATTGAAGTTCCCTAATATTTTTTGCCCCAAGGCTTCCCATACTTGTTTTTAGAGCTCCTATTAAATTCTGAGAACCATCGTCCAAATTAGAAGGCCCTATTAAAATATTCTCTAAACTTGCATTTACTCCAACTTTAACTCTAGTACCACGTGGTAAATTCTTATCAAGAGTAGCCATTCCCCAGTGATATCCCTTTCCAGGAGCTTCTTCTGCTCTAGCAAAAAGAGATCCAACCATCACAGCATCAGCACCAGATGCAAATGCTTTACAAATATCTCCTCCAGTATCCATTCCACCATCCGTAATAATAGATACATATCTTCCAGTCTTTTTAAAAAAATAATCCCTAGCAGCAGCACAATCTACTGTTGCAGTGACCTGTGGCACACCTATTCCTAAAACACCTCTAGATGTACAAGCTGAACCGGGACCAATTCCAACTAAAATTCCATCAACTCCAGTGTCCATCAAATCCAGTGCTGCTTCATAACTAGTACAATTACCTATTATAATAGGCATATTTAAGGTCTTTACTATATTTTTAAAATCCGTAGGTTCATATGCTGTAGAATAATGTTTAACAGAAGTAACAGTAGACTGAATAACCAAAATATCTGCATTAGCTTCTTTTACTATCTTCCCATATTCTAAAGCTTTTCTGGGAACAACAGAAACAACTGCAAGTACCCCTGCTTCTTTGATTTCTTTAATTCTTTTTACTATCAATTCTGGTTTAATTTCTTCTTTATATAAAGTTTGAATAAGATGAGTTGATTCCTCAGGAGAAGCATTAATTATTTCTTCTATTACTTTATCAGGATCTTCATATCTCGTTTGCAAACCTTCCAAATTTAAAACTGCAAGTCCTCCTAATTTACCCATTGTCTTTGCAAACTTTACATCCACAACTCCATCCATAGCAGCAGCTATAATAGGATATTTAATTTTAAATCCTGCAAAATTCCAGGAAGTATCAACACAATTAGGATCTACTGTCAAATCTTTAGGAGCTAAAGAAACTTCATCAAATCCATAGACCCTACGTACTTCTCTATTTATACCAATAAAAACACCCATTATATCCCCCAAAAAATATATTATTTTATTTATATACAATTAAAAAATATTTTAAGTTAATTGTTTAAAAGTAAAATTGTTTTATACACAAAACCGTCTTTGTCTCTCATAAAAAATATATTTATATTATATTTATTATCATTTTTAAGAAACTCTTTATTGAAAATATTTTCTTTATTACTATAAGTTTCAGTTAAAAAACTAATCATATCAGGATCTTTTATAGCATCCAAAATATGCATTGTATCAGGAGCTTTTTCAAAAATATTATCAGTTAAAATCCTAGAAAAAATAATAATATTATCTTTATCAGAAATTAATATATCAGAAGTTCTAAAAATATTGGTTAATAAATCTTCATATCTTTTTTCTTCTTCATGAAAAAATAATTTTTTATCTTCTTCTTTTTCATTATTAATAAAAAGAAAATTAGATATTAAATTATTAATATTAGAATAAAGCATTTTTATTTCGTCTTCACCCAGAATATCGCATTTTAAAAGATTAAAATTTTTACTATCATTATTAAATTTCAAACCATCGTTTATTAATCCTATTGGTTGAGAAATACTTTTATAAAAGTATATTAAAAATATACTGGTAAATATAAACATAAATATAAAGACTAACATATAAAAATATTTATATTCCTTTTTTAAATTAGCAAAATATTTATCCTTAGAAACAGAAAATTTTATATATGCTATAATTCCTAAGTCTTTATCAACCAAAGGAGAAGCGAAAATTATAACCTCTTTTCCATTTTCCACAGTTTCCATAAAAGAAATTTTTTGAACCCCAATAACCCATTTAGTAATATTATCATCATATTGAATACCTATATCATACACATTGGAATTAACTAAAACTGTTCCATTATTTGTGAAAATAATTACACTTAAAACATCTTCCAAAGCTTCAATTTTCTCAAATAAAGCCAACATTTCTATATCGTTATATTTGTTAATATCTCTAACCATATTCATATCTGTAATCTTAATTATTAATTCAGCTTCATTTTGTAAATTAGTAATCAACATCTTTTTATATTTATTAAAATACAAAAAACCAGCTGTAAGAAACAAAATTATTAATAAAAAAGTCACACATAATAAAGTTTTAATATTAAGATTTGTTTTCATTAAATTATTCCTTATTTTTTTCTGCTTTTTTATTCAAGAAATTTCTTCCTTTTTGCAAACTAGTATATACCCTTTCATTCTCTGGATCTAAACTAATAGCTATTTCCCATTCAGTTACTGCTTTATTAACATATCCATTTTTATAATAATACAAACCTTGAGTATAATGCTTCCTAACTGCTTCATGATCTACGACTCTAGTTACTCTACTTTCTGGTTCAGAAGAAACAGGAACTGGTTCAGTTTTAACTTTTTTAGATTTTTTTGCATCTCTTAATATACGATTTGATGTTATTATATACCTATCACACTCTGCCATTTGTTTGTTATTTTGAGCATACTTCAGTGCTATATTAAAATACTTTATTGCTTCTTTATAATTTTTTTCATTATACAATTTTACAGCTCTATCAAAATTTTCTCTATAAATTGAAGAGATTAATTTTAATATAATATCTTTATAATGTTTTACTTTATCATTTTTAGGAGATAAATCAATAGCATCATCAAGCAAAGTTTTTGCTTCTAACACTTTTTTTTGTTTTAGTAAGGCATCTATATTCTTAAATATAACTCGAAGTTTTTTCTCTAAAGATAATTTTTTTGCTTTATCTATTAACTCATCTATACCTAAATAATAATCTGAAACCAAAGCTAAAACATTTTCCCATTCATCTACAGCAGCATCATAATCCTCTTTATTATAAAAAACCCATCCCCTTTCATAATAAGGGTCAGCTAAAAATTTTCTTGTATCATTAATATTACTTTTTATATATTTTATTTCTTTTGGCTTTAATATTAATAATTTTTCCCAAATATTTAATGCTGCTAAATAATGCTGAGTCTCATAATACCCTCTAGCTGTTTCTAAATATTCGTTGATGACTACATTTTTCGCCTCATAAACAGGATAATTAGTCATTTTTTCCATAATTTCTAAAAGGAATCTAGCATCTTTATAATTTTCATTTATTTCTAATATTTTTTTATAATAATATATGGATGTTTCAAAATCATTTTTAAAATAACTATATAAAGCTTGCTTATACATACTGTTTAATATTGGACCTAAAGTTGTTTCCTCTTGATAATTAACCATAGCCAAAAGAGCATTTTTATCATCCTCTAATGAAGCCAAAAGATTAGTAAAAAGACATACAAATAAAATAAAGAATGATAAAAAATTTTTTTTCATTATATAATCTCCATTATTTGAATAGCTATTGGACCAAAAATTAAAATAAAAATCCCTGGGAATATGAAAATCATCATAGGAATTAACATTTTTACCGGAGCTTCCATTGCTTGTTTTTCAGCAGTTTGAAATCTTTTTACTTTCATTTCATCTGAATAATCATTTAAAACTTCAGACAAACTAGTTCCCAATTCTTCTGCTTGAACGACGACAGAAACAAAAGCTGACACTATCTCTAAATCACATCTAGATGCAAAATTTCTCATAGCTTGTTTTCTGTCAGATCCTAAATTCATTTCTCTAATAATTTCTTTAAATTCATCCATTAAAGGATTCTCATCTGTATTTTCTATAATTTTAGCCAGTGCAGCCATAAAATCTATTCCGGCATCAACACACAAAGTTAACAAATCTAAAGCTGAAGGAAAAGCTCTCTCTATTTCTCTAAGTCTTAATAAAGCCTTATGCGAAAAATAAAAATCTGGCATAAAAAAAGCTAAAATTCCAAAAATAAATGATGCTGATTTCATTTTGAGAAGAAAAAAGACAAAAAAAACCCCTAAAAAAAATATAATCTTAATCATAATCATGTCTTCTGGTAAAATATTATTCGGTCTACCTAATCCAACCCATATAGAATTCATTTTTTTTTCTATAAAACCTATTTTCATTAGATGTTTGTGAAAAGCAAAAATATTTTTTAAATGCTCTAAAAAAGTTAATTTTCTACCATAATCAGCAGAAGGAGGATTCATAGATATCAAAGCATATGACAAAAATACCAAACACAAAAAAATAAAAAATAAATACACTATAAGTAGGAATGAAAACATATTTTACAAATTCCTCCAACTAAACATCTACTGTTGTAATCTTTTTTATTACTACTAAACCTATAATTTGCCAAAAAACCATTATACCTAGCAAAGTCGCACCAACAGTAGTAGTAAAAAGTGGCATCATAAAATCAGGCTGTATAGCAAACAAAACCCCACCTAACCCCCATGGCAACATTCCAACAATTATTGACTGAATTCTACCTTGTGATGTTAAAGTTTTTACTTTATTTTCTAATTTTTGAGTTTCACGGATAGAAGACACAATCTGAGAAATAATTTTCGTTACATTTCCACCAGTTTCTCTCTGAATAATGATAGAAGTCACAAATGTATCAATAGAGGTCGATTTTATTCTTTCTTTCATATGTAAAAATGCTTCTTCTAAATTAGAACCCAAATGATACTCTTTTAAAACTGTTTCAAACTCTTCTTTAATAGGGTCATCCAGGTTATAAAGAGATAATTCTAAACCTTGAACTATATCTAGACCTGATTTCATAGCATTCCCAATAAAAATCAGTGCAGAAATTAACTGTTTTTCTATTTTAATTCTTCGATTTCTCTTAACAAGATTTATGAGGAAACCAGGCATATAATACAAAAAACCAAATACAAATATAAAAAATAAAAATGTTCTAGTTAAAACTAATAATATAAGAGCAAAAAATGTTGCAAAAGAAATATAAAGGAAAGGAATTAAATGCGGTTTTAATTTAAATTTAAAAAACTTTGAATTGAATTCTGAAATATTGGCTTTATATGTCTCCCACATCTTTCCAAAAAAAGTTAATTCTTTCATCTGCTTTTTAAATTTTAAATGTTGTATTATGAAATAGAACAAAAAAGATACACACAAAAAACAACACGAAAGAAACAGAAACATATAAATATTCATACAACCCTCAAAAAAAATATTAATATATGTATAACATATATTTTTAAAAAATCAATTTTCAAATAAAGATTTTGAAATAAATTTATTTAAAACAAAATTTTCTGAAGACCACGAAAAAATTATATCATTTTTTTTATTTTTCCATTCTGTATAATATGTTTCTAATCCAAAGATATTTCCTTCTCTTCTAACCCAAGAAGGATTATCATTATATTGCAAAATTCCATCAGGAAAGGTGCCAGAAGTAACAGCTTTATAAGTCCAATAAGTCCAATCAAAACCATAATCTTTATAAACTGATAATAAGTCGTTTAAAAAATCTATTTCGCCAAAAGTATTATTTCTGGGATTGATGCCAAATTCTCCAACTAATAAATCAATATTGT
>ONXP01000030.1 GCA_900321865.1 uncultured Elusimicrobia bacterium | reverse complement strand
ATTATGCAAACTCTGTAACATTGGAGGGGTATTCAGTGCCTGCACTTTTAAATAGAAGTGCTAATTCAAAGGCTACTGTAAAAGATGGTGGAACAATTGTTATAGCAGGATTAAAGCATACAAAAAAGAATTTAGTGGAATCTAGAGTCCCTTTTTTTGGATCTATTCCTCTTATAGGGTTTTTCTTTAGACAAAAAGAAACGAATGATTCAGAAGATTCTATGGTTATATTTGTAACTTTAAAAAAGATGGAAGAAAAAAAGTAAAGGTATAACTTTATGAGCAAAAATAAGATAATAGTTATTTCCGGACCTAAAGAAGGTGTTGGAAAATCTACTTTTGCATTAAATCTTGCAGTTCAATATACATTATCTCTAAAGCAAAAAGTTGTTTTGTTAGATGGAGATATGAGATGTCGAAATGATATCGGATATTATTTAAATTCGATGATGTTTGAAACAGTTTTTAATCTTTGGAATGTTGTAGAAAAGGTAAAATTACAAGGGCTGGATGTGTCTCTTTTTAAGGGGCGAATTCCTTTTAATGAACAGGGAATAGGTTTAATCAATTTATCTAAATCTTTTGAAAGTTTAAAATCTTTAACTCCAGCACATCTTTTAAAAATTTTAGCTATATTTGGAGAATTGTATAATTTTATTATAGATACTGAGTCTTTGCCAGAAGATTTTGTCATTCCTCTTTATGATTTAGCTGATAAAGTTTTTTGGATTATGGATCCTTTGCCTATAAATTTGAAAAATACATTAGAGTATTTTTCAGCACTTCGCACTCAAAATTTTAGTATGACGAAATTTAATATTGTTTTAAATAGGGTTGGGATGCCGGAAAGTTTATTTCCAAAACAAATCAATTCTAAACTTTCAAGTTTTGGGAAAAGTATTATATCAGAAATTCCAGATGAAAAATCAGTCATGCAAGCTGTTTCTCATAGACAAATTGTCGTAACAGAAAGGCCACACAGTAATTTTGCCAGAGCTATAAGAGATATCGTCGATTTTATGTTTTCAAATAAAGCTAATCTTGATAAAAATAATAATCTTCCAGAAGAAGAAAACGGAAAAATTTGGAAAGGATTAGTTAATTCTATTTCTGAAACAGAAAATGAAGCCGAAGAGATAGAGTTAAAACCTCAAACAAAAGAAGAATTGAGAGCGACTGTAAAAGCAAAAGTTCATAAACAGCTTATAATAGAATTAAATAACAAAAAAATAGATATAAATAATGAAAATGATAACCCAGAAAAACAGAAAAAAATAAAAGCATTAGTAGAGGAAACAGCTGCACAAATTCTTAGTAGTTTTGGAGATATTGGATTTAACAGACAAGAGAGCAAGGAAATTGTTGGAGAAATTTTAGATGATGCTCTGGGGTTAGGGCCACTTGAAAAAATTTTAAGAGATAAAACTATAACCGAAATAATGGTTAATAAAAAAGATCAGATATATGTAGAAAAAAAAGGGAAATTGATGCTTTCGGATCAGGTGTTTAATAGTGATGAGCAGGTGGTTCAGGTTATTAGGCGTATTATTGCACCTCTTGGAAGAAGAATAGACGAAAGTGTTCCTTTGGTTGATGCAAGACTTCAAGATGGTTCCAGGGTAAATGCTATTATTCCACCTTTAGCGGTGCAGGGTCCAATGATTACTATTCGTCGATTTCCGGATAAAGTTTTTGACTATAAAGATTTGATGGGTTTTGGTAGTATTAATCAAGGCATGGTTGATTTTTTAAGAGCATGTGTCATATGTGAAAAAAATATTATTGTAAGTGGTGGAACAGGTAGTGGAAAGACGACACTTTTAAATATGCTTTCTTCTTTTATTCCATCAGATGAAAGAATTATTACTGTAGAAGATGTGGCAGAACTTAGAATGCAACAAGATCATGTTGGAAGGTTAGAGTCAAGGCCTCCTAATATAGAGGGGAAGGGGGAAATTACGATTAGAGAATTAGTAAAGAACACTCTTAGAATGAGGCCAGATAGGATTGTTGTTGGAGAGTGTAGAGGTGGAGAAGCACTTGATATGCTTCAGGCAATGAATACAGGTCATGACGGTTCTCTTACTACTATACATGCTAACTCGCCTTTTGATATGATAGGAAGATTAGAGGCTATGGTATTGATGTCTGGTTCAGAATTGCCTATAAAAGTAATAAGAGGTTATATTGCTTCAGCAGTAAATTTTGTTGTGCAAATTAGTAGGTTGCAGGACGGTTCTAGAAAGGTTGTAGCAATAACAGAAGTTTTAGATATGGATGAAAAAGAAGGAACTATAGGTATGCAGGATATATTTTTATTTAAGAGGAAAGGTGTTAATGAGGATGGAAAGGTTTTAGGAGATTTCGTTGCAACAGGAGTTGTTCCTAGATGCTATGATGAATTTAAAATAAGAGGAATTGATTTAGATAAAAATATCTTTCAAAAAAATAGTTAATATAGGAGAAATTTATGAGTAAAAAAATAACTTATATTTCTATTCCATCAGTTTTAAAGATTGTTCCAATTATATTTTTTCTGATTTTTTTAGTAATTAGTGTGTTTATATCTATTTATTTATTTTTTTTTAACAATTTAGGAGTAGGAATTATAGATTTTTTTCTAGCTTCGATTGTTTATTCATTAATTTCAACTCTTATCGTTTCTTGTATATCAGTTTTGTTTATATATTTATACAATGTTTTAGCTGAGAAAATAGGGTATATAGAGATTGATTATAAGGATAACGAATAATATCAAATAAATATTTTTGATTTTTATATGAAAAAAATTACCAGCTTATTTTTTAGTTTAATTTTATTTTTCTGCCTTTGTTATTCTGCTATCGTTGTTTATGGTATTAAGGTTTATTCTTTTGTTGATAAGGAATCAATTGGGATAGATGAACAGGTTATGCTAAGGATTACCTTGGCTGGAGTAGGTTTTTTTCACGATTTAAAAATTCCAAAGATGGAAGATTTTACTTTTATAAAATTATCGCAGTTTACTGGATCTGATTTTTCTTCTGGTAGACCTGTTCCTTATACCGTGTTTGAATATATGTTATCGCCTCTTAAAAAAGGGGAACTTATTATTCCAAAAGTTTATGTTTCATATAAGGGGCTTCTTTATTCTTCAGAAGAATATAAAATAAAAGTTTCAGATAAAGTTAGAAAAGTCGAAAAAGATAAACCGTCTCAAGATATTTCTAATATGAAAATTAATAATATCGGATCTTTTCCTATTTTTATCAAATCACATATTTCGTCTAATAAAGTTTTTTATAATCAACAAATAATTTATACTTATACAATTTTTACTAGAGTTCCTATTAAAAAAATGCCTACTGTAGATATTCCAGAATTTGAGGGCTTTAGAAGAGAAAAATTGTATACAAGAAAAGAATACTTGACTAGAATTAATGGAGTTTTACATAAGGCTTTTGAGTATAAATTTGCATTATTTCCTTACATGACAGATGGGCAAAAAATTTCTAAAATAAAGATGTTTTGCGATAAAGATGTTTTTGTTACATTGGATGATGCTTATAAATTTTTAGGAAAAAATAAATATGCAATTTTAGAGACGAAAGCCTTTGATGTAGAGGTTCTTCCTCTTCCTATAAAAGATAAACCATTAAGTTTTAGTGGTCTTATAGGAGAGTTTGATATAACGGCAGAGGTTGAAAATTATGAGGTCGATCTGAATGAAAATTTAGTATTATTTGTTAAAATTAAAGGCTCTGGAAATATCACTTCTATACCTACTGTCAAAACTCCTTTTATATCTGGATTAAATGAATATGATACGAATAGTTTTGTTAATTTTGATAAAAAAGAAAGCAAAATAGTTGGAGAAAAAATTTTTAAATTTACATATGTTCCAATTAGAAAATGTGAAACCAAGATTCCTTCCATAGGATTTTCTTATTTTGATGAAAAATCTGGAGAATATAAAACCAAATATACAGAGCCAATAGATATAAAAATAATTAAATCTAAAAAACCTAAAAATAAAGATGAAAAAAATAGTTCAGAGAATAATAAAGAAGACGAAATAAAAAAAGGGGAAAACTTTTATAATAAAAAATATTTTTTGTTATTTCCTATAATATTAATCTTAATTTTATTTAATAAAAAATTTTATAAAAAGTGAATATATTAGATATAGAAGAAGTTTTAGGGGAATTTTTATCATATTCTAGAGTTAAACATTCTATAACTGTTGCATGTATTAGTTTCAGATTAGCTTTGTTTCATAAAGTAGATATTAGAAAGGCATTTATTGCTGGACTTTTACATGATATTGGTAAGGAAATAAAAATAAAAGATTATTCTAAATATGGAATAAAAATAGATAGAAATTTAACAGATTTTGGTGAAAATATTAGTCATGGAGTTTTTGGGAAGAAACTTGCAGAAAAGTTTTTTAAAATAAAAGATGATATAATTTTAAAAGCAATTAGCTCCCACACTATAGGGAGTGCTGATATGACTATTTTTGATAAAATTATTTTTGTATCAGATTTATTAGATCCCAAAAATAATTTTGAAGGAATAGAAAATATTAGAAAAGAAGCTTTTTTAGATATAAATGAAGCGGCTATGATGAGCTTTGAGTTTGTTTTTCAGTATTTAATTAGTTCTAGAAAGGCGATTTGTCCTATTTCAATAAAATCCTGGAATTCTTTAATAAAATCATAAGTTTTTTACTTTAATTATATAATTTATAAAAAATATTAGTTTTTGTTTTTTGTTAATTTTTAGAGAAATAAGAATTAATTGCAAAAATATTTTTATTTTTTAAGTTTATAGATTTATTTAATTTGTTTATAATGTAGCTTTTATATTTGTATTAAATTTTTTTAATTTATATAGTTTTTTATATTTTAATAAATCATAAAACATATTTTTATATTATTCACAAAATAAAAAGGAAATTATGTATGTTTAAATCTTTTAAATTAAAGAATATTATAATAAAAAATAGAGCACCATTTGATGATATTAATATAGAATTAAATAAAAATATTAATATTCTAACAGGAATAAATGGAACAGGAAAAACAACTATTCTTACATATATAGTTGATTCTTTGTATGAATTAGCAAAAAAAGAGTATTACATGGACTTTATAGGAAAAGAGACTGATCTTTATAGAATATCGTCAGATTTATACATAAAGGATATTACAAAAAAATTTTCTATAGTTTATTTTAGATATAAGTTAGGTGATAGAAATCTTGATTATATAGATATAAGAGGCTCTATTAGTGAAGATGAATATAATACAATTATTAATTTGGAAAATAAAATAGATTATAGGAATTTTGAAAAAAATCTAAACAATAATTTTACTAAAACATGGAGTATGATAGAAAGGGAAGATATTAAAAGAATTTTTGAAGAAAATATAATTGCATACTTTCCATCTTATAGGTTTGAAACCCCTACATATTTAAATACTACATATAAGCCAAAATTAAAGCTTGATATGACTGATAGATTTGCAAATGAACTTTTAAATAAAATTGAGTGTACTAAAAGCATTGAAGATATAGCAAATTGGATTATGGATGTAATATTAGATAAAGAACTTTATAAAAATGCTAAAGATAAAAGTATTTTTCTTGTGAATGACAAACTACATATGTTAATAAATTTTTGTATAGAAAAATTATTTTCAGGTAAATTTGAAAAATATAAAAATATTCGTATTGGAATTGGTACTAGAAAAAGTGGTTTGGCTAGATTGAGCATTATTGGAGATGATGGGAAAGTATTAATTCCTAGCATATTTAATATGTCTGACGGAGAATTATCTCTTCTTTGTATTTTTGGAGAGATTCTTAGACGATTTGATAACATTTTTTCTTATAAAGATCTTGTTAGCAGAGATAATGATAATTCCTATAAAGTTTTTGATAGTGGAAAAATATTTGGCATTGTTTTGATTGATGAAATAGATAAAAATTTGCATATAAAAATGCAAACAGAAATTTTGCCTTTACTTTTAAAAATGTTTCCTAATATTCAATTTATTTTAACCTCACATTCTCCTTTTATTCCATTAGGTTTAGAAAATAATAACATGCCATATTTCAGTTTTATTATGGATACAAAAGATATTAGACGATTAGAATCATTAGAAAATATGGAACTTTATAATGAAGTATATAACCTTTTTATTGAAGAGAATGTTAATTATAAAAAAAAGTTAGAAGATTTTGAAAAAAAGTTAGAAGATTTTAAAAAAAAGATAAAAGATGAAAATAAAATTATAATTATGACAGAAGGAAAAACTGATCGCATACACTTAAAGGTAGCACTAAAGATGTTAGCTAAAAAAGAAGATGAAGATAAAGATAAATATAAGGATTTAAAAAACAATATTAAATTTTATAAAAATAAAGAAAATGATAAAAAAGGGTTTGGAGATAAAAATTTATTACAAACATTAATACATATATCTAATGCATCTAAAATAACAAATGATGATACAAAAATTATTGGAATTTTTGATAGAGATAGTTTTGATAAATTGAAAGATGTAGATAAAAATATTACTGAAAAACTTAAAACAGCAAAATATCTTAATTTGAATAAAAATATTTATGCATTTTCTATCCCATTAGGAGAAATTGAAAATGAATACAAAACAAAATTTATATCTATAGAACATTATTATAAAGAAGATGATTTAAAAAGAAAAGACAAAGATGGTAGAAGATTATATTTACAACAAGAATTTAAAGCATCAGGGAAAGAAAGAGAAGAAAAAGAAGGAATAAGAACAGGTATTGAATTTATTATAAATTGGAACAATAGATATAAAGAAATAGCAGAAGAACAATGGAAAAAATATAATAAAGTCGTTGATAGTAAGGTTTATAAAAAAGATGATGATTATGGAAAAGAAAATATTGCATTGACAAAATGTGACTTTGCCAAACTTATAAACGAAAATAAAAAAGATGTAGATTTTTCAAGATTTAAATATATTTTTGATATAATACTTAAAATAAAAAAAGAAATAGAAGAAAAAGCAGAAGAACAAAAAATTCAAAAATGAAACTTTATTTTCAATGTTTTTATTTATTTCAATATTAAATTTTAAGAGTTTATTATAAGTGACTTATAGATAAATTTATAAAATTATTATATAATTTTGCTCTTATTTTTATGTATTTGTGAGAAAATATTTATGTTTAATGTGAAAAATATTCATTTTGTTGGAATTGGTGGAATGGGAATGAGCCCTGTTGCAGAAATTCTAAAAAAAATGAATTATGAAATTTCTGGCTCTGATATAAAAAATAGTTATGTTCTAGATGAATTAAAAAAGCTAGGCATAAAAGTTTTTATAGGACATAAAAAAGAAAATATTGATTCTAAGATAGATGTTATAGTTATATCTAGTGCTATAAAGCTAGATAATCCAGAAGTTTTAGAAGCAAAGAAGTTAAATATTCCGGTTATATATAGGTCAGAGATGCTTTTTGAAATTATGAGAAAAAAGGATTCTATTCTGGTTGCAGGAGCTCATGGAAAAACAACAACGACCTCTATAATAGGCTGGCTTTTTTATTTTTTAGAAGAGGAACCTATCATCATAACTGGTGGAAAAATGAATAATTTTAATTCTAATTCATATTTTGGAAAAGGGAATTTTTTAGTTGCAGAAGCAGATGAAAGCGACGGCTCTTTTCTAAAGTATAATCCCGTGATTAGTGTTATCACTAATATCGATAACGATCATCTAGATTTTTATAAAAATATGGATAACTTAAAGAATGCTTTTTTGGAATTTATGAATAAAATTCCGTTTTATGGGAAAAATATCATTTGTGGAGATGATCATATTTTATATGAATTATCTAAAAAATCTCATAAAAAATTTATTACTTTTGGGATAGAAGAGCAAAATTTTTACCGGGCTAAAAATATAAGAATAATTGATGGTGGTTTATTGTTTTCAGTTTATAAGAAAAATACAATTTTAGGCGATATATTTTTAAATTTGACTGGCAAATATAATTTATTAAATGCTCTTGGAGCTATTACATTATTTTTAGAAATTGGATATGATTTCGATAAAATAAAAAAAGGAATTAGAGAATTTTTAGGGGTTTTTAGGCGATTTGAAAAAAAAGGTTCTGATGGAAAAATTGTATTTTTTGATGATTATGGGCATCATCCGACAGAAATTATGTCCGTTTGGAAAAATTTACGAGATAATTTTATAGATTATAAAAAAATTGTAATTTTTCAGCCACATAGATATTCTAGAACCTTGAATTTAGCAAAAGATTTTGCATCAGTTTTAAAATGTATGGAAAAAGTTTTGCTTTTACCTATTTATTCTGCTGGAGAAGAAAATAAAAATAATATTACACTTAATACAATTTTAGATTATTTAAATGAAAATGATAAAAAACATATTTTTTGTTATAATTCTATGGGTGAAGTGATTAATTTCTTGAAAACATTAAATAAAGAGAAAAAGACTGTGGTTTTAACTTTAGGTGCGGGAGATGTTTATAAAATTTTTGATATTTATTCGAAAAATTAAAATTTATAAAGAGTTTGTATGGCAATAGAAAAATTAAAGAAAATGAATTTGTTTTTTTTAAAAGAAGATGAAACAAATATTTTATCTTTTTTGCAAGATTTTGGCGGTTTAGAAATATCTAATATTGTTACAGATGAAAATAAAAAACAATTATTTTTAACTGCGAAAAAGAAAGACTCGTTTGTCCAAGAAAAAGACAAAGAAATCGAGAAAAATTTAGTTAGCCAAAACCTTTTTGATATGTCTAGATTAAAAAAAGCGATAGATATTTTGGAATTTTATAAAGAAAAAGGCTCTTTTTTTTCAAATTTTTCAAAATTAAATGGTAAAATTCTTATAAACAAAAATTCTTTAAAAAAATTTAATCTTGATTACAGAAAAAGTCTATTATTTTTATCAGATGAGATAAATTCTTTAGCAAAAAATTTAGACACATATAAAAATAAAATTTCAGAAATTAATGACAATATAGAGGCTATTAGTCATTGGGCAGATATTAATTTAGTTTTGGGAAATATTTTTGGGACGAATTATACTAGGATTTTGGCCTTTGAAATAGAAGACAAAAAATATTTATCATTTTTAGATGCTATAAGCGAAAAATTTAAAGAAAAAGAAAGACTTTTTGAAATTTTTGAGATAAAAAAATCAAATAATAAAGTTTTTGTAGCAATGATTGTTTATTTAGAACTTTCTAATATTTTTAAAGATTTAATTTCTAGATTTGGACTTTTGGAACATTGGGAAAAAATAGATAAAACTCCAAAAGATTTGTTAAACAAAAAAAAAAAATATAAAAAAGCCTTATTTAAAAAAATAGAAAATTTGAAAAAAGCTTTTAAAAAACGGTTTTGTTTTTTAGAAGATATGAAAATTTTTTACGATGAACTTTTAAATGAGTGTATTAGGAATAATGAAAAATTTAATATTTTTTATGGAGAGAATGTTGGGATTTTGTCAGCTTGGATTAAAGAAAAAGATTTATCAAGATTTTCAAAAAATTTAGAAAAGAATTTTAGTTCAAGTTTTTTTATTTTGGAAAAATTTGAAAAGATAGTAGATGTTCCAGTAATATTTAAAAATTCTAAATTAGTTAAGCCATTTGAGATTATTACGGATTTGTATGGGAAGCCGGATTATTTTGGGATAGACCCAACACCACACCTTGCAATATTTTTTTGGCTTTTTTTTGGGATTTGTTTAGGTGATGCTGGGTATGGTTTAATTATGATAATTTTTGCTTTATTTTTTAAATATAAAAAGAAGAATGAAAATGCTAATATTATAAATCTTTTACTCTTTATCGGGATTTCTACTTTTTTAACAGGTGTTTTTACAGGAACTTTTTTTGGCAATATTATAAATTTTTTACCTAAAAAATTAGATTTTATAGTTAAGTTTTTTAATAAGTTAACAATTATTAATCCTATGGATCAAAAGGGGTCCCTTATCTTTTTAGGATTATCTTTATTTTTAGGATACATGCAGCTGTGCTTTGGATTAATTTTAAAAAATTTTTTGTTTTTAAAAGAAAAAGATTATAAGAATTTGGTTTTAGATGGATTTTCGTCGTTTTTTATGGAGATTTCACTTTTGCCTATTACCTTACATTATGTGTTAGGATTTTTATTTCCAAAACTTGTTATAAATATTTTTTTGGCACTTTTTTTTGTCAGTATGATACTAATTAGTATAAAAGAATGGATAAAAAATGAAGGGTTGATGGTAAAAATATTCTGGTGTTTTTATGGCAATTATTCTGCAATAACAGGAAATTTTTTATCGGATGTTTTGTCTTATGCTAGGCTTTTTGCTCTAGGACTTTCTGGGGGTCTTTTGGGACTGGCAATTAATGAAATCTCTAAAATATTTTTAAATATTCCGATTATTGGAATATTTTTTACAATTGTTATTTTAATCTTTGGACATTTGTTTAATTTATTTGTCAGCGGGCTTGGGGCTTTTGTCCATTCATGCAGATTGCAATATTTAGAATTTTTTACAAAATTTTTTGAATCCAATGGTCGTGGAATTAATTATTTTCATAGAGAAAATTTTTTTACATTTTTAGAAGATTAATGGAAAATTAATAATATTTTTATTTTCAAATAGTTCTAAAACATTTTGATTATTTGTAGCTATTATTGTAATAGCATGCGGATGAATAAAATTTTTTATTAAATCTAAAATAATATCTATAAAATTCGTATCAATATTGTTAAAAGGCTCATCTAAAAGCAAAATTTTAGGTTTAGTTATAAGAGATCTTATAATCGAAATTTTTTGTTTTGTGCCTAGAGAAACATTCTTTGGATATTTATTTTTTATATCTATTAGATTTAATTTATTTAGAAAGAAATCAATTTTTTCTTTTCGTGCTTTTTGTTTAATATCTGAAAAAAGCATAGGAACCTCTAAATTTTCATAAATCGTTTTTTGTTCTATCATAATAGGCTTTTGCATCACAAAGCCTATTTGCCTTCTATAAGTCATCAATTTTTCTTTATTAAAAGAGGTAAAATTTTCATTACATATTTCAATTATCCCAGATTTAATTTTTTCTTTTTTTAACAATATATTAAAAAATAATGTTTTTCCACTGCTATTTGAACCATATAAAACATAATTTTTTTGATCTTCAAATATATAATTAAAATTTTTTATTAAATCTTTTTTGTTTACAGTTTTTGAAACATTGATAAATTCTATAATTTTTGTCATAAAATAATTTTATTTATAAAAAATATTCTTTATAGTTTCTCTCACAGCCCCTTGGGTGGATTTTAAATATTGCAAACCTTTGTGAATGATTTGATTTTTTTCTAATTCATTTTTTTTATTTAAAAAGAACAAAATATTTTCCTTTAATTCTTTTTCATCATTTACCTTTATAGCACCACGAAAGTTTAATAAATTTTGAGATATTTCTAAAAAATTTGACATATATTTTCCAAAAATTGTGAGTTTCCCCAGGCTAATAGGCTCAATTATATTTTGCCCCCCTTTATTTACTAAACTGCCACCGATGAAAACTATGTCAGAATTTTTGTAAATATTCATTAATTCTCCAAAAATATCCACAATAACTATATCAAAATCATTTTCCATTTTAGATTTTTTTAAATCAGAATATAAAATATATTTTAAGTTAAAAGTTTTAGTTAATTTTATAATTTTAGAAATATTATGAAAATGCCTTGGAGCAATAAATGAAATTAAATTGCATTCTTTTTGCAATTCTATTTTTATTTCAGAAAAAACCTTTATCAATAAAGCTTCTTCACCACTTCTGGTGCTAGCAAATGTTAAAAATATATTTTCTAAAGTTTTATTTTTAAATTTTGGTTTTATTATTGTATAAAATTTTTTTTGATAATCTATGTCGTTAGAAATTTCTAAAAAGTCAAATTTTATATTGTCTAATTGAATTATTTTATATTTGTCTAGTCCTAGTTTTATAAAATTTTTTTTACTTTCATTAGATTCTGCAAAAACGAAATCTATTTTTTTTAAAATTTTCGCAATAAAATTAGAATATAAAAATTTATTTATTTTGATATATTTTGTAAGACTTTTAGATGAAATTCTACCATTAATAATGTATGTTTTTATGTTTAATTCATTCGCTGCAATTATATAAGACGGCCAAATTTCCGTCTCTATCAGTATTAATTTTTTTATTTGAAGCCTGTCTATTAAATTAAAAACTGTGAAAAAAAAGTCAAACGGAGCATACTTTACATTGACATAAAGATAATTTTTTTCAATAGATTTTGCATAATCGTAGCCAGTTTTTGTCATAACAGTTAGAAGAATAGGCTCTAGGGATTTTTCTCTAAAACCTTTAATAAATTTTTCCGCAATTTTCATTTCGCCTAGCGATGAACCGTGGAGCCAGATAGTTGTATCACAAAAATAAAATCCTAATTTTTCCGCAATTTTGCTTATTTTTCCAGACAATAAATAAAAAATTGATAAAACAATTATAAATGCTAACCAAATTAAATTATAAACTAAAAAAATCAAAAAAAACATAAAGTTTTCCTAAATTAATATTGATAAACAAATTCATAGTTTCCTATTTTTACAATATCGTTTTCTTTAATATCTAGTTTCATCAATTCTTCATCTATTCCTAATTTTTTCATTATATTTTGAAATCTATTCAATGCTTCAGGCTCATCTAAATATGTGATGCTTACTAATTTTTCTATTTTTTCGCCATGAATTTCAAAGATTCCTTCTTTTATTTTTTCTACTTGAAATTCTTTTTTTAGAGTAATTTCTGGAATATTGTCTTCTATGATTGAAGTTTTTGGGATAGAAAAATCAATGTTTTTCATAAAATTATAACTGTAATCTAAAAATTCTTTTATCCCAAATTTTGAAATTGAGGATATTTCAAAAATATTTTCTACTTTATATTTAGAATTTTTAATCTTTTCTTTTGCTTTGTCTAAAGCATTTCTATTTTCGGTATTTTCATAAAAAGTATCCATTTTCGTAATTAGGACAATTTGCTTTTTATTTATGATTTCTGGATTATATAAAAATAATTCGTCGTTCATTTTTAAAAAATTTATATATAGATCATTATTATTTTCATAACCAT
>ONXP01000014.1 GCA_900321865.1 uncultured Elusimicrobia bacterium | reverse complement strand
ACAGGTGACAATGTGATTGTAATCAATGCAAAAGATATAAAACTTACAGGTCAGAAATTAACTCAAAAAATGGATTTTAGGTATAGTGGATATCCTGGAGGATCTACTTTTACTAGATATGATGTCTTAATGAAAAATAATCCAGAGAAAGCATTAAAGCTAGCAGTTAATGGTATGCTTCCAAAAAATAGAATGAGAAAGTTTGTTATAAAAAAATTGCATATTTATAAGGGAAATGAGCATCCTCATATTGCTCAAAAGCCAGAAAAATTAGATATATTAAGTATGAAATAGTGAGGTTTATATGAAGGATTTTTATTGGGGTTTAGGGAGAAGAAAAACATCTGTTGCCAGAGTTAAATTAGTTTTAGGTAAAGGGGTTTTGACTGTAAATAAAAAATCTAGTGAAGATTATTTTAAAGGTATGGCTAGATATATTGAAGATATAAAATCCCCTTTAAATGTTACAAAAACTTTAGGGAAATTTGACATAAAAGTTAATGTTAAAGGTGGCGGATTTACTGGTCAGGCTGGAGCTATACAATTAGGTATCGCAAGGGCTTTAGCTTTAATTGATGAATCAAATCATAATATTTTAAGAAATGCTGGAATGCTTACTCGTGATTCTAGAATGGTAGAAAGGAAAAAACCAGGGAAACCAAAAGCTAGAAAGAGTTTCCAATTTTCTAAGAGAT
Source organism: uncultured Elusimicrobia bacterium (assembly GCA_900321865.1). Lineage (GTDB taxonomy): Bacteria > RUG730 > RUG730 > RUG730 > RUG730 > RUG730. The sequence goes on along the minus strand of ONXP01000014.1, from coordinate 12,578 downwards.
AATTTTTTTAACGATTTTTTGAGGTTTTGTTCATTATGGAAAATAGAGTTTTGTCAGATAGAGTGTTAAACATTACTGCGTCTGTTACTCTTGCTATTACTAATAAAGCGAGAGAAATGAAAAAATCTGGTATAGAGGTTATTTCTTTTGGTGCTGGGGAACCGGATTTTGATACTCCTAGCTATATCAAGGCTGGTGCAAAAAGAGCTTTGGATGAGGGTTTTACAAAATATACAGCAACTTCTGGTTTTTTAGAACTTAGATCTGTGATTTGTGATAAACTTTTAAAAGAAAATAATTTATCCTATAAGCCCAATCAAATCATAGTTTCTAATGGAGCGAAGCATGCTCTTTTTAATGCTTTGTTTTCATTATGCAACCCTTGGGATGAGGTTATAGTTTTTAGTCCATATTGGGTCACATATATTGATCAAATAAAGATGTCTGGTGCTGTTCCTGTTGTTGTTGAAACTGAGAAAAATAATGGATTTAGAATAGATTTCACAAAATTTGAAGAAAGAATTACAGATAAAACGAAAATTATAATAATAAATAGTCCTAATAATCCTACAGGGGTAGTTTACTCTTTGGATGAACTAAAAGAGATTGCTAGAATAGCAAAAAAATATAATTTATATGTTATTTCTGATGAGATATATGAAAAAGTAGTTTATTCTAAAAAACATATTTCTATAGCATCTTTAGATGATGATATAAAAAATAGAACGATAGTTATAAACGGTTTTTCTAAATCTTTTTCTATGACGGGATGGAGGATAGGCTATCTTGCAACAAGTAATAACAACATAGCTTCCGCAGTGAATAAAGTGCAGTCTCATATGACATCTAATGCGAATTCTATAGCACAAAAAGCAGCTTTTACGGCATTGTCTCATGATTGTGATTTTGATTTTAATGCTATTATTTCTAAATTTTTATCAAAAAGAAATTATATAGTTAAAGAATTAAATTCTATGTCTCTTATATCTTGTTCTGAGCCAGATGGAGCATTTTATGCTTTTCCTGATATTAGTAAATGTTTTGGAAAAAAATATAAAGGGCGATTGATTAAAGATGATTTAGATTTTTGTGAAGTCTTGCTCGAAGAAAAAAAAGTTGCGGTTGTTCCTGGTTCTGCTTTTGGTGATAAAAATTTTATAAGGCTTTCTTATGCTTTAAGTTTTGAAGATATGTTAAATGGAATATCTAGAATAGAAGATTTTTGTAATAATTTAGAATAAAGAGGAAATGAATTAGTGAAAAATAAAATTTATTTGATAGATGTTACGAATAGAGATGGGGTTCAGACGGCTAATTTAGGTTTAGCAAAATTAGAAAAGACTTTAGTAAATTTATATCTAGATGAAATGGGGATTTTTCAATCAGAGTTTGGTTTCCCTGTTACAAATCATGAAACTAATTATTTAAATGCGAATATAGATTTGGTTGAGAGTGGAGTTATAAAAAATATCCGTTTGAGTGGATGGTCTAGAGCGATAGTAAAAGATGTATTAGAGGCAAAGCATAGGGTTCCAAAACTCAAATATATAAATTTATCAATGTCGACTTCAGATCAAATGATTAAAAATAAATTTCAAGGTAAAATTGATAGAGAAAAAATTATAGAATTAGCTTCTCAAGCTGTGAAGGTTGCTAAAGAAAAAGGAATAGTTTCAGTTGGAGTTAATGCAGAAGATGCATCTAGAACTGATAAAGATTTTTTAGTTGAATTTGCTTCAAAGATGAAAGAGGCAGGAGCAGATAGATTTAGATATTGTGATACTTTAGGCTTTGATGATCCTATTACAATATATGATAGAATTTCATATATTGCTAAATACATAAAAATGGATATAGAGCTTCATTGTCATAATGATTTAGGAATGGTAGTGGCAAATAGTGTCATAGGTGCAAGAGCTGCTATAGACAATGGGGTTAATGCATATATTAATACTACTATTAATGGATTAGGGGAAAGAGCTGGAAATGCTGATTTAATTTCTGTTATTTTAGCTTTAAGGAAATCTAGCGGATTTTTATCTTCTAATGGAAAATATGTATTAGATGAAAAAGTTGATTTATCCAAAGCATGGAGAATTGCAAAATATACATCTTATGCTTTTGGTGTTCCTATTCCTATTAATCAGCCAGGTGTTGGCAGTAATGCCTTTGCCCATGAGTCAGGTATACATGCAGATGGAGCTTTAAAAGATAGAAGAAATTATGAACTTTATGATTATGAAGAGTTAGGTAGGGGAGAGCCTGAAATAATAACAACTGGTAGAATGATTTCTACTGGGGAATATGGTGGAATAAAGGGCTTTAGAAATGTTTACGGAGAGCTGGAGATAGACTTTAAATCAGATGAGGAAGCACATAGAATATTAGAACTTGTTAGATATGCAAATGTTCATACTCAAAAACCTTTGACTAAAGACGAACTTTTGTTTATTGCCAAACATCCTAACGAAGCTAGACAAATTTTAACTGTTACTCCAAATTTAGAAAATCCTAGTGATATATAATTTTAGGGCAATTAGCTCAGTTGGTTAGAGTATTTGCACGACACGCAAGGGGTCAGTGGTTCGAATCCACTATTGCCCAATTTTTTATGAAATTTAAAGTTTTTATCTTTTTTTATTGTTTTATTTTTATTTCTTTTTTATATTCTTATGATAAAATAGTTTCTCTTAGTCCTTATATTACAGAAAATATTTTTGATTTAGAAAGTGGAGATTCTATCATTGGTGCAACTAGTTTTTGCAATATAGAACCTCGTTATAAAAATAAAATAACAATCATTGGAGGGATGATTAACCCTAATTATGAAGCTATACTTCTTTTAAAACCTGATGTAATATTTGTTTCTATAGAAGACCAAAATCCTAATATTATTAAAAATTTGAGAAAAATTTCAAAAGTGGAAATTTTTAAAGCAAATAGAAATTTTTGTGATATAAAGAATAATTATTTATATTTAGCAAAAATTTTAAATAAAGAAAGTTTGGCAAAAGATAAAATTGATCATATTGAGACTAAATTAAGATTAAAAAAACTAAATAAATCTAATTTTTTTAATAAGAAAAAAGTTTTTTTTGTTATTCAAGAAAACCCATTAATAACTGCTGGAAGAGATACTTTTTTTAACGATATGTTAAATTATATTGGTTTGGAAAATGTTGTAAAAGAATCACATTCTAGATATCCTTTGTATAGTTTTGAAAAATTAATTATAGAAAAATCAGATATTTTTGTTTATTTAACTAGTGAAAGACGAAAAATTAAAAAAAAATCAGAATTTTTAAAATCTTCTTTTGATATATTTTTAGATCCGGATATTTGTTCTAGACCTACTCCTAAAAATTTTTTAAAATCGGTAGAAATTCTTTATGATGAAATTAAAAGAGTTTATAGGAAGTAAAATTTTTTTAAATAAAGAAATTTTGAAAAATAAAATAGATCTGTTAAAATCAAAAAATAAAAAAATCGTTTTTACTAATGGTTGTTTTGATATTTTACACCTAGGACATGTGGATTATTTAAAAAAAGCGAAAAATCTTGGGGATTTTTTGATTGTAGCCATAAACTCAGATGCTTCTGTAAAGAGGTTAAAAGGAAATTCTAGACCTATTTTTGATGAAAAGAGTAGAGCTTTTGTTTTGTCTAGTTTAAAATTTATTGATGCAGTTTGTATTTTTGAAGAGGACACTCCTTTTGAAATAATTTCATATTTTTTGCCTGATGTTTTAGTAAAAGGCGGAGACTATAAAATAGACAAAATAATTGGAAATGATGTGGTTTCGAAAAATGGAGGCAAGACTATAGTCCTACCTTTTTTGGAAAATCATTCTACAACTTCTTTTGTAGAAAAAGTATTAACTATTAAAAAATAGTATATTTGCTGTTTTGTTCTTATGGAATTTTTTGCTTTTATTAATATAAAATGTAATGAAAAATATTTTTTATAATAAAGATAATATCGTTTTATACAATGAAGATTGTTTTGATGTTATGTCAAAATTTTTAGATAACAGTTTTGATATGATTTTTGCAGATCCTCCTTATTTTTTGTCAAATGGTTCTTTTACTTGTAAAAATGGGAAAATGGTTTCTGTTAAAAAAGGGGATTGGGATTTAGGAAAAGATATAGAAGAAAATTTTAATTTTCATTTAAACTGGTTAAAAGAATGTAGACGAATTTTAAAGCCAAATGGAACACTTTGGGTTAGTGGGACATATCATTCTATATATCAATGTGGTTTTGCATTGCAACTTTTGGGTTATCATATACTAAATGACATTGCTTGGCTTAAACCTAATGCCTCTCCAAATTTGAGTTGCAGATTTTTTACAGCAAGTCACGAAACACTTATATGGGCGAGAAAAGATAAAAACTCAAAACATACATTTAATTATGAAACAATAAAAAATTGGGAAAATAATTATAAAAAAGAAATAAGATGTTCATGTTGTGGAAAAACTGATAAGTATGAAATTTTGCATAAAAAAGGGAATCAAATGCGATCTGTTTGGGCTATAACTACACCTAAAAAAGAAGAGAAACAGTTTGGCAAACATCCAACACAAAAAAGTTTAGAATTACTAAAACGAATTGTTGTTGCCAGTAGTAATGAAAATGATTTGATTTTAGATCCATTTGCTGGAAGTTGCACAACTGCTGTTGCTTGTAAATTGTATAATAGAAAATTTGTTGGTATTGATATTAATAGTAAATATTTAGAAATTGGTAAGCAAAGAATTGATAATATAGGTAAATATTATGAAAAATAATGGTATAGGCGGAGCAAATACAAAAACAGGTTTAGTTTTTGAAGGAAAAGTTGATTTAAAAACTTTTTTAAATCAACAAAAGAATTATTTTGTTAATGAAAATGATGAGGTTTTTTATAAAAATAAATCTGTTGCTTTTATATTTAAAAAATATAAGTTATATAAGTTTTTGGAAAATAGAAATATAAATTGGAAAGATTATTGGTCTAAAAAGAAAAAGTTGCTACCTGATGATTCCATTTATGTTATTATAAAAAATACATTGTATATTATTGAATGTAAGTTTCAAAAAGTTGCTGGTTCAGTTGATGAAAAATTGCAAACTTGTGATTTTAAAAAGAAACAATATAGAAAAATATTTAGTAGGCTAAATATAGATGTTGAATATATGTATTTATTAAGTGATTGGTTTTTGAAACCAGAATATAGAGATGTTTTAGATTATATAAATAATGTTGGTTGCTATTATTATTTTAATTATATACCACTTGAAAGATTGGGACTAGCGATATAAAATTACAAATTTTTGTGAGTATTTTTATGAAATTAATATTAAAAATATTATTAAAATTTTGTAGAATTATTGATAATATTTTTAATTCTTTTATTTATATTTAATATACTTTTTTTTGTAGTATTTGATGAGTTTAAGCTTATAGGATACTCTTTTTTATTCTTTCTCTTTTTATATATATTTTTTTTATATTATAAGTTAAACTTAAAAAATGGATTGTTGTATTTTTGTATATATTTTTTTAACTATTAATTTGAATTTGATGATTTATCAGTTTATACTTTATCTTTATCGTTCTTTTGGTGGTTTAAAATCTCACATATTTCATATACTTATTGTAATAGTTTTATATATTTTTATTTATATATAGGAAGGTTGAGAAACAAATTAAAAAAAGAATCAAAATCTATAAAGATACAATTTTTTGATTCTATTATAATATATTATTGTTTGTGTAATTCTATCTCTATTTGGATAGTTTATTTTACATAAAAAAATATTGATATTTTGTTTATATATAATTTTTTAATTAATATGGATTTTAAAAAGTGAATTATTTTAAAATTTTAAAAAAATCTACTGAATGTTCTGCTAGAATAGGTGAAATGACTTTAGAACATGGGAAAGTGTTAACGCCTATTTTTATGCCTGTTGGAACTCAAGGTACGGTAAAGGCTTTATCTAGCGATGATCTGTACGATTGTAATGCAGAAATTATACTTGCAAATACTTATCATTTATATTTTCGTCCTGGAATAGATACTATAAAAAAAGCTGGCGATCTTAATAAATTTATGAATTTTAAAAAGCCTATATTAACAGATAGTGGTGGATTTCAGGTTTTTAGTTTGAAAGATAATAGAAAAATTATAGATGAAGGGGTTTATTTTTCTTCCCATATTGATGGTAGTAGACATTTTTTTACTCCAGAAAAAGTAATAAATTTAGAAAGAGATTTTTTGATAGATATAATGATGTGTTTTGATGAATGTGCTCCGTATCCAGCAGATGAAAAATATATAGAAAATTCTGTTAATTTAACTACGAGCTGGGCTAAAAGATGCAAAGATGAATTTATTAGAACTAAAAATGAGAAAAATTTTAATCAAAAAATATTTGGAATAATTCAAGGTGGAATGTATAAGAATTTGAGAGAAAAAAGCATAGAAGAAATTACAAAAATTGGGTTTGATGGTTATGCTATAGGTGGACTTAGTGTTGGTGAACCTAAAGATATAATGAATGAAATTTTAAATTTTACCGCTGACAAAATGCCTTTTGATAAGCCTCGTTATTTTATGGGACTTGGCTCTCCTGAGGATATTTTGTTTTCTATTGAAAATGGAATAGATATGTTTGATTGTGTAATGCCTAGTAGAAATGCTAGAAATGGGACTTTATTTACATTTTCTGGGAAAGTAAATATAAAAAATGCTAAATATAAAAATGATTTTTCTCCACTTGATGAAAATTGCGATTGTTATACTTGTAAAAATTATACAAAAAGTTATTTACATCATCTTTTTAGAGCTGGGGAAATTTTGTCTTTTAGATTAAATACTTTACATAATATTTTTTTTATGTTAAAATTCATAAAATTCGTTCGTAATTCTATTTTAAAAGATAACTTTATTTCTTTTAAAAGTGAATTTCTTTCTAATTTTTTAAGGAGTGATAAATGATTAGTATGCTTTATGCAGAAAATGTTGCTTCTGCACCTAATTCACTTTCATTTTCTAATTTTCTTCCAATGTTTTTAATCATAATTGTTTTTTATTTTTTTATAATTAGACCTCAGTCAAAAAGGGCAAAAGACCATAAAATTATGTTGTCTAATTTAAAAAAAGGTGATAGGGTTTTGATATCCAGTGGAATTTATGGATATATAGATTCTTTCAGATCAGATGATGAGAATGTAGTTTCAGTAACTATTGCGGATAATACTAATATTTTAGTTTTAAAAGATTCTATTATAAAAGTTGATAAAAAGTGAGGATTTTTTATGAGTAAATCGTCAATTAAACTTATTTTAATCCTTTTGGTTTTGGGTTTTGCTGTTTGGAATTTGTATCCATCTTATAGGTGGTTTACTATGTCTAAAGCAGAAAGAGAAAATAGAGAAAGATTATCTGATACATTGATAAAAAAAGCTTTAAATTTAGGTTTAGATATAAAGGGTGGAATGAATTTAATATTAGAATTGGACACTTCTAATATTCCGGATAATATGACATTAAATGAAGCGCAATCGCAGTCTATAGAAATTATTAGGAATAGAATTGATCAATTTGGTGTAGCTGAGCCTGTTATTGCTAAACAGGGAGATCAATGGATTACAGTTCAGATTCCAGGGATAAAAAATTTAGATAGAGCTATCGAGCTTATAGGAAAAACAGCACTTTTAGAATTTAAACTAGTTGATGATAAAATTAATACTAGTGATTATATTAATGATGCTGGTGAAATAGAAACTTCTAAAATTCCTGCTGGAATAGAGATTTTAAAAGGGAAGGATAGAGGTTATTATGCGGTTAAAAAAGAAACAAAACTTACAGGTGCTATGCTTACTAATGCAGAAGTAAAAGTTGGTGGAGATTATGGGGCTCCTTATGTTGCTATTAGTTTTAATAGAGAGGGTGCAAATTTGTTTTCTGCTATAACTGGTTCAAATATAAATAAACAGCTTGCAATAGTGTTAGATGGGGTTGTACAATCTGCACCTAGTATTAGATCTAGGATTCCTGATGGTAATGCTATTATAGAGGGGAGTTTTTCTCCTGATGAAGCAAAAAGTTTAGCTATAGTTTTAAAGGCAGGTGCTTTGCCGGTTCCAGTTAGAATTATAGAAAGTAGAGTTATAGGTCCAACTCTTGGTGAAAAATCTATAAAGGCATCTTTATATGCTGGTTTATTTGGAATGTTTTTAGTATTTATTTTTATTTTGATATATTACAAATTTTCTGGAATTATAATTGATATAGCATTATTTTTGAATTCTGTTATTATTTTTGGAATGATGGGATATTTTCATGCTACTCTCACTCTTCCAGGTATAGCTGGAATAATATTAACTATCGGTATGGCAGTTGATGCTAATGTTTTGATATCTGAAAGAATTAAAGAAGAATTAAGATTAGGAAAGACTTTGAGACTTGCTGTTAATTCTGGGTATGATAAAGCTTATTCTTCTATATTAGATTCAAATATAACTACATTGATTGGAGCTATTTTTTTATTTCAATTTGGAGTAGGTGCTGTTAAAGGTTTTGCAGTAACTCTTAGTATAGGTATATTAAGTTCTATGTTTACTTCTATTTTTGTAACTAGATTTATATATGATATTATCCTTCGAAATAGTGATATAAAAAATATTTCAATTTAATTTAAAATTATAAGAGGAAAAAAATGCAAAATATCGATTTTATTTCAAAAAGAAAAATTGCATATATTTTTAGTGGCTGTGTTATTTTGATGGGAATTTTGTCCCTTTTGATTAAAGGTGGTCCTAGGTTAAGTTTGGAATTTACGGGTGGAACATCAATACAGTTAAATTTTAAAGAAAGTACTAATTTTGAAGATGTAGATAAAGGATTAAGGGTAGTTGGTTTTGATGCTAAAGATTTACATTTAGAAAAAAATATTTTATCCTTTAAGCTTAAAGGATCAAAACATATTTCAGAATCAAAATTAGAAGAATTAAAAAAAGTTTTAAATAAGGATTTTGATATAGAAAAAATGGATATTATTGGAGCATCTGTAGGTTCTTGGTTGATTAAACGATCCTTATTAGCATTTTTTTTCGCATTTTTTGGTATTATTATATATGTAGGAGTTAGGTTTAGTAATTCTTCCTTTGGAATAGCTGGGGTATTGGCATTGGTTCATGATGCTTTTTTCATTATAACTTTTTTTTCTATGTTTAATAAAGAAATAGATTTAACAATAATAGCAGCTATTATGACAGTAGTTGGATATTCTATTAACGATACTATAGTTATCTTTGACAGAATTAGAGAAAATTTGAAGGTTAGATATAAGGAAAATATTATTAATGTATTTAATGAGAGTATAAATGAAACTTTGACTAGAACTATTTTAACTACAGTTACAACATTAATTCCTACAGTATGTTTATTAATATTTTCTTCAGGTTCTTTGAGAAATTTTGCTATAGCTTTATTTATTGGATTCATTGTTGGAACATACTCTAGTATATTTATTGCTGTTCCTTTATCTTTACAATTTTTACATGGATTTAAAAAAAATAATTTAAGATGAGAGAGTTTGATAGAAAAGATTTTTATAGTATATCAGAAGTTGAAAAATTAACAGGAATAAAAAAATATACCATAAGATATTGGGAAGGCTTAGGTCTTTTTCATTCGATTAGAATTCCTTCAACATATAGAAGATATACTAATGAAAATCTCAATGATATTTTAAAAATTAAAGATTTAGTTTATAATAAAAATTATTCGACAAAAATGGTTAAGTTATTTTTTTTTGCAAAGGATTTAAAAAAAGAAAATAAAATAGAGGAACTTAATATTATGAAAAATTTTATTTTTTTTATAAAAAAAGAAGTTCAAAAAATTATTAATATTATTGATTAGGGGTTGTTATGTTAAAAAAAGTTTTTTTATTTTTTCTTTTGATTTGTTTTTTATTTAATTTTTTGTTTGCTTCTTTGAATTTAGACCCTCAGTATTTGTCTTATGATGAAAAAAAATTATTTTTAGCTTTAAAAAATGGTAATTTAGATAAATTTTCTCTCATTGATTTTATTTTGATCATTTCTGGAATCAATAGTGGAACTGATGATTATAAAGTTTATAAAAATAAATTTAAAAATTTAGAAAAAGATGTATTGAAACATTATAAAAAAATTTATAAAGATTCTACTAATACGGATTATGAAAAAGCATCTTATCTATTAAATTTTATTCATGATAATTATTTGAGAGAATTAGTGGATAATGAATATATAACAATATTTGATACACTTCTGATTGGAAAATTTAATAGTTTATATTCGACAATTTTATATGTTATGTTAGCTCAAGAAATAAACTTAAAAGTCGAAGCAGTAGTTGTTGCTAATTATGTTTTTGCCGTTTTACATACAGATTCTGGAGATGTGTATATAGATACAGCCGTCAAAAGTGGTTTTAATGTTGATAAGAGTGCAATTTTAAAAAAGGTTACTAAAAAAATAGAGAATGTATCTGATATTATAAACAATAAAAAAGATATTTGTTTTAAAATCAGTATCTTAGAATTAATTAGTTTGCTTTATTTTAAAAATTTTGTATCTGATAATTCTAATAATGAAGAAATAAGTTTATATTCTTCTAAAGGTATTTCTAATTATATGAAATCAATGTTTATTAATCCAAAATCTATATTTCTTAGGAGTTTGTTTTCTGGTTATTTAGTTGAATATGCAACTAATGAATTAAAAGAGAATCGTATTGAAAAAGCTATAGAGTTGATTTATGATTCTAAGAAGATAAATAAAAATAACGATTATATGTATTTAAAGGCTATTGATATTTTTAATCTTAAAATAGATGAATATTTAAAACAGTCTAATTTTGAGCTTGCTAATTCTAGTTTCCAAAAATATTTGCAATTTTTTAACGGCAATGAAATACAAAAGAATAATTATATAGATAGATTAAAACGAAATAGTATAAAAAAAATAGTATATTTTTTAAATAATAGAGAAAATTTATCTGATATTAAAAAACTTTGTGATTTTGCTTTAAATTCTGGTAAAAGTCAAGATTTAGATAAGAGATTAGAAGATTTTTATGTTGAAATAAATAATTTTGAGAAAGAAAATAAAGAGAAACAAGTGCTAAAAGAAATAGTTTCTATTTTTAATAATGGCGATTATGAAACTGTAATTACAAAAACAGAAGAATTAATGAATTCTAAAACAATCACTTCTAGTGTTATTTTAACAGAAATTGTTAACTATAAAAATTCATCTGAAAAATTAATACTATTTTCTGATTTAGTTTCCAAGTATGATAAAAAGGATTTTAGACATATCACTTATAAAGAAATTAAAAAAATTGAAAATTTAAATATAATTACAGGCAATAATATATCTATAAAAGATAAACTTTTAGAAATTATGAGAGAACTGACTAAATTTAGAGAACAAAGAAATAAACGAAAATAAGTAAATAATATGTTTTTTGAAATGTCTAAAGTTATAGACAATATTAAAGTTTGTGATAATTATTTTTTATTAAGAATTTATAATCCTCGTATTAATTTTGATTTTTTTCCGGGACAATTTTTGGAAATAAAAATATCAAAGAGTTGTAATGCTTTTTTTAAAAGACCCTTTGCTATTTTTGATTTAGAAAGAGATAGTTTTTCTGTTTTGTATCATGTTATTGGGGAAGGAACCAAGGCTTTAACGGATTATAAATCTGGTGATTTGTTAGAAATTTTGTATCCTTTAGGTAATTATTATCCTTTTGAAAAAGCTTATTCCTATGATAATATTTTTATTGTTGTTGGTGGTATAGGGTTTGCTAGTGTTTATTTTTTAATAAAAAGATTGCTAAAAGTTTCTGGGAAAAAAGTATTTGTTATTTTAGGGTTTAAAACTAAAAAGGATGTTTTTTGTTTGCAATTTATATCTGATTTAAAAAAAATATATTCTAATCTTGAGTTTATTGTTGCGACTGATGATGGGACTTTAGGAATGTCTGGGAATGTTATTGATGTTTTTAATGAAATTTCTAAGGATTTAGATAATATTATAATTTTTAGTTGTGGGCCTAAAAAAATGCTACAAAACTTGTCCAAAAATATTGCTATGAGTTCAAAGAATATTTGTTGTTATGCATCTTTTGAAACTATTATGGGATGTGGAATAGGAATTTGTAATGGATGTTCGATAAAAATAAGAAATAATGATACTTATTTGTTTAAAAAAGTTTGTCAAGATGGTCCAATTTTTAACCTTAGAGATGTTTTATGGGATTAAAGGAAAACAGGCTTAGTGTGGATTTTTGCGGTATCGAATTTCAAAATCCTATAGTGTTAGCATCTGGAACTTGTGGCAATGGAATTGAGTTGTCTAGTGTTATAGATTTAGAAGAAATAGGTGGAATAACAACAAAAACTATTACTTTAAATAAAAAATTAGGCAATGAAGGGGCTAGAATATCAGAAGAAAAATGTGGTATGCTAAATTCTATTGGTTTAGCTAATGAAGGTTTAGAAAATTTTAAAAGTAATATTTTACCTT
>ONXP01000017.1 GCA_900321865.1 uncultured Elusimicrobia bacterium | reverse complement strand
TTTAGTAAAACTTTTTAATTTAAAAGTTGAAACTATAGGAGAAATTCCAAAAACTTTGTTTCTAGAAAATAGATTAAGATTTTCTGATATCAATTTTGGTTCTATTTCCAAATTTATATTACCTAGTTTTAGTATAGCAGCACTTGCAATGATAGAAAGCCTTTTATGTGGGGCATCGGCTGAAAAAATGAAAAAAGAAAAATTTTTGCCAAATAGGGAATTGTTTGCCCAAGGAATAGGAAATTTATTACTTCCGTTTTTTGGTGGAATTCCATCAACCGCTGCAATAGCTAGAACCAGTGTTGCCATAAAATCTGGCCAAATAACTAGACTAACTAGCATTTTCCATTCTGTATTTTTAATATTTTCAATGTTTTTTTTATCTCCAATTACGTCAAAGATTCCATTGTCCTCTCTTGCTGGAATTTTAATTATAACAGCTTTTAGAATGAATGATTGGGAAAATATTAAGTTTATATTTAATAAGAAATTTAAAACTGCTATTTTTCAATTTCTTATAACGATGTTTTCTACGGTTATTTTTGATTTGAGTATAGCGATAATTATAGGAATTATTTTTTCTTCCATAATGTTTATTATAAATATTTCAGATGTAGATATTGATGTAAAATCTATTGATTTATCAAAATTGAAAGATAACAAAATTTTGCAGAATGAAAAACATTTAAAGACTCATGTTTTTTATATAACTGGGCCTATATTTTTTACAGTTTTGGATAAATTACGAGCAAAAATTAAATTTTCTGTTTTAAACTTAAATAATTTAGAAATTGTAATTTTTTCTATGCGAGGAGTAGCCCAGATAGATGTCTCAGGAATAGATTTATTTTTAGAAATGTATCGAGATTTAAAAGCAAAAAATATTACAGTTTTTTTTACAGGAATGAACCCTAAAGTAAAAAATATGTTTAAAAGAAGTGGTTTTATAGATTTGTTAGGAGAAAAATCGTTTTTTTTAAATGTAAAAGAGGCTTTAGAATATATAAAATAAAAAATGGAGATTTATTTTGATAGATTTACACACACATACCTTTATGAGTGACGGAGCTTTAAGTATTTCGGAATTAGTTTTTTCCGAAAAAAATGCAGGATATGAGGCTGTTGCTATAACTGATCATGTTTCTTTTTCGAATTATAAATCAGTCATAGATGCTGTAAACAAAGAAAAAAAAATGCTAGAAAAAGAATATGATATTGAAGTTTATTCTGGAGTAGAATTGACATATGTTCCACCTAATAGAATTAAAGAATTGGCTTTTTTAGTAAGGGGTTATGGGGCTGATATTGTTGTTGTTCACGGGGAAACAGATTCTGAAAATGTTCCGAGTGGCACTAATAGGGCAGCGATAGAAGCCGGAGTAGATATTTTAGCTCATCCTGGATATTTGACGGATGAGGATATAAGTCTTTCTATTAAAAATAATGTGTATTTAGAAATTACAACAAGGCCTAGTCATAGAGAAACTAATGGAATTATTTTTGAAAAAGTAAAAAGTCTTGGTGGAAAATTAGTTTGTAATAATGATGTTCATATTTATGAAAATATATTAAAGTATGATGACATTTTAAAAGTTTTATCAAGATTTAATATTAAAGAGGATGATTATAAAATTATGAATAAAAATTCTAGAGAATTGTTAAATAGATGTAAAAAAAGTGAGAAAAATTTATGATGGAGTATAATGTTTTTGACAGAATAGTTTTTTGGTGCAAATCCAATTTGGATCAGTTAATTATTTATCTCGTGGTTTTTATTTTTGTTATAGCTTTAATTCCTTTGACTATCAATTATAAAAAATCTCAATCTAATAAAATTTTAAATCAGTTTGTTGAAATTGAGGCTAAATATTATTCAAAAGATTTTGAATTGGCAATAGAATTAGCTGACAATTTCTTGAAAAATCATAAAAAAGTTGATAATTATCAAAAATTATCGTTATTTATGAAAGCTAAAAGTTTATATAATTTGAAAAAATACGATAAGGCCTTAGAAATATATAAAACTTTGACAGAAAATTATAAAAAAGATGAATTTTTATTGGTTTTTTTAGATGGACTGGCTTATTCTTATGAGTCTTTGGGTCAATATGAAAAAGCTATAGAAAATTTTAATAAAATTATCTCAGATTTTCCAGATAGTTATCTAGTAAATAATTCATATAAAGCGATAGCCAGGTGTTATGAATTGATGAATAAAAAAGAAGAAGCTATAAAGATTTATACTACTATGAAAAATATTTTTTATAATGGGAAAGAAAATTCTTTTATAGATAATAGAATTTCATTTTTAGAAGGGAAGTAAATATGAATAAAAAATTTTTTTTAAAAGGGATTTCTTTTATTTTTTTGTTTATGTTTATGAATAGTTTTTTATTTTCCAGTACAAAAATTTTTAAAAAAGTTATAAAAGATTTTAAAAAAAATGAATTTTTTATGTCAAAAACAACTTATAAAAATAAGAATGTTACCGTTATTAGTAATAAAATTTTTTCTCCTATTGTTGCGGTATTACCTTTTGAAATTGAAGGACGGTTTAATAGTAATCTAAAATCCAGTATTTATGAAAAATTTTTAGAAGAGCTATTGGATAGTAAAATTTGTAGAGTAGTTGACAGACAAAATATAGACAAGGTTTTAGAAGAGAAAAAATTAGAATCTGCTGGATTAATCGATCCTAAAATGTGTAAGACTTTGGGAGAATTTTTAGGTGCTGATGCTATAATAGTTGGAAAAATTTTTGATATCAAAAATGACAAAATAGGAATCAATTTTAAAGTTATAGAGACTAATACAATGGAGCTATTAAATATTAGTTATATAGAGCTTTTTAAAGAAGATTTTTCTATAAGATCGCATACTACTTATGATTATAATAATGGTGGTATTTTAGAGTCTGAGAGGCAATTAAAAAATTTTAATGCATATAAACATAGAGTAAGAAGGCATATTGCTCTTCAAAAATCAAATGCTAGAGTTAATGCTGAAAATTTTAAAAATAGAAGGTAATATTAAAAATTTTTAGGAGTTATTTATAATGTTTACAAAAAAATTATTTTTTACTTTTATTTTTGTTTCATTTGTATTAATGGCGATTTTTGCTTGCGTTAATGTTAATAATAAAAAATTAGTTGAAAATAATGGTAATATAAAAAAAGAATGGATAGAAGAAGGAATAGATAAAGATTATATTTTTGCAAAAGGAATTGGAGCTGCGGATCAGAATTTGACTAATAGAACCCAAAAAATGGCAACTTCTAGAAATGCAGCTATAGTTAATGCTCAGTATAATATTTTAAGTTTATTAAAAGGTGTAAATTTATCAGGTGGAATTACCGTAGAAAAAGCTATGGAAACCGATTCAGAAATGAAAACGAAGTTAGATGCTATTATTAAAAATGCAGAAATTATTAGAACGGAATGGACTAGTGATGATGGATGTGTGGTTTCTCTTAGATTGTCTAAAAAATATTTAAAAAAACAAGGCATTAATATAGACAATGAATAAAAAATTTTTAGTCTTTTTTCCTCTTTTTTCATTGTTTTTTCAGTCTTGTTTTATATTAAAAGATTCTAAATCTGAAAAGGTAGTTTCTAGTGGTATGGCTCCTATTTATTCTGAAAATGTTGTTGATGCCAGACATCTTGCAGTGCTTGATGCTTTAAAGGAAGCCTTGCATAAAGTTTTAGGGGTTTATATTTCTCAAGATATGGAAATTTCTAAATCTATACTTTTGGATGAAAATATTTTATCTACTACCAATGGTTATATAGAAAAATATGAAATTTTAAAAGAGACGAGAGATGGTAATTTTTATAAAGTAAAAATAAAATCAAAAGTAAAAAAAGAGCCTCCTACTTTAAAAATAAAAGATTATGACTATAAAAAAATAGGAAATCCTAAAATTTTTATCAATATTGACGAGTATGTTGACGATGTTTTATCTAATCAAAACATCGCAAAAAATATTATTTCTTCGTTTTTTTTAAACAGAAGAGTAACTTTATTAGACAAAAACGAAAATTTTGATATTTTTATTTATGGAAATGTTAAAACATTTTTTGCCTTTGATATAAAAGGAATAAAAAGCTATTTAGCTAAAATAGATTTAAAAGTTTTAGATAGTAAGACTAATAAACTAATAAAAATTTATAGTTTTGAAAACAAAGGTGTAGGGGTTAATTCTGCTGAAGCTAGTAAAAATTCTATAGAAAAAGTTGTTAATTTAGTTTTAGAAGTGATTTATGAAGATATTTATGATTATTTTGATAGAAATATTTTGATAGAAATTTTTATTTCTGCATCTAAAAGTCTTGATGACGTTATTGCAATAAAAAATAAAATTCAAGCATTTGCAAATGTCAAAGAAGTTAAAATAAAAAATTTTGAAAACAATTCTTTAGTTTTAAATGTTTATTGTAAAAATTCTGATATTGAATCTTTTATAAAAAATTTATCTTCTTTAAATGAGTTTTTAATTAAAAAAATTGATCACTTTAAAGTATTTTTAGAAAAAACAAAGGAATAAAATATGAAAAAGTATAATATTTTATTTTTATTATTTTCTGTTTTTTGTGTAAATTTCCTTTTTTCTTATAATGATGAGAATGATTTAATTTCTCCTAGAAAAATGGATATATTTTTTTACCAGAATAATAAGGCTTTTGTAAAAGATTTTAGATTATTATCACCTGAAATAATTAACTCTATTAATAAAACAGCATTCTTAAAAATTCATGGATTTGGAAAAAATATTTTATTTAATAGTATTAGAACATATAGTGAAGATTTTAGAATAAATTATTTATCAAAAAAGATAAAAGATTTTGATATTTATGATTTAATTAATAAAGAAATTTATATAAAAACGAGAAATTTTGAAAATGGAAAAGAGTTTATAAAATGTAAAATTTTAAATTTTAAAGATAATATTTTATATTATTCTGTTAATAATAAAATTTATTTAGAAAATTTTTCAGATTTAGCTTTAAAATTGGATAAAACTTATTATGATAACGATGTTTTGTATGTATATGGTGAAATGTTAAAAAGTGTTACAAGTATTCCTTTAGAAATTTCATATTTTATAAATAATTTATATTATGAGACTCATTATAATTTATTTATGGACGGAAAAAAATCTTTTTTAGAAAGTTTTATTCTTTTGTATAACAAATCTGGAATAGATTTATTAGATTTTAATTTAAATATAGTTTTGTCAAATGAAAATAATATTTTTTTTAAAAATATTATTTTACCTAGGTTTGATCAGGGGTTAAATAATGTTTCTAGCTACGGGTTAAAAAAAAATTATTATTTGAAAAATGAAACTGTAAAACAATTAAAGTTTTTTGAAGTAAAAGATATTGATGTAAAAGAAATTTTTGAAATTAATGATGAGATTGATGATATAGGGCAAATTTCTTATAAAAAAATATATGCAGAAGATAAACTTTATTTTGAGAATAATACAGATTATGATTTTCCGTTTGGTGAAATTGACATTTACAAAAAAGATCAAGATTTAGAAAATTATGTTTTATCTAGAAATAATTTTTTGGAAACTACCCAAAAAGGTGGATATGTAAATTTAAAAACAGATATAAATCCTAATGTTTATCTTTTGAAAAAGCAAATAAGTTATAAAGAATTAAAAAATTCTAATATTGAAGTAGGCTTTGAATTAATAATAAATAATCTCTATAACCAAACGGTGAAAGTAAAAGTTATAGAAATTTTTGATGGAATTTTTGAAATTTTAAATTCTAGTGAAGACTATAAAATTGTTAATAAAAACTCAATATCTTTTGATATAGAGTTAGCTGGGAATAGTTCTAAAAAAATAAAATATTCTTTTATAAAAAAATAATTTTGGTGATATTATGGAAAAAATAAAAATATACGATACAACCTTAAGGGATGGAGCTCAGACAGAAGGAATCTCGTTTTCAAATGAGGATAAAATAAAAATTATTAAAAAGTTAGATGAAGTAGGAATTGATTATATAGAGTGTGGTTGGCCTAGTTCGAATACGAAAGATTTAGAATTGTTTTCTCTTGTGAAAGATTTAAAATTAAAACATAGTAAGCTCGTTGCTTTTGGTAGCACTAGACATAAAAATAAAGAAGCATCTGACGACAAAAATTTAATTTCTCTTATAGATTCAGATATGGATGCAATAACGATAT
>ONXP01000011.1 GCA_900321865.1 uncultured Elusimicrobia bacterium | reverse complement strand
ATGTAGAAGAATATTAAAGGATACTGGCTCAATTTGGGTTATTGGTTCATATCATAATATATTTAGAATTGGATATTTAATGCAAAATTTGGGCTATTGGATTTTAAATGATATAACATGGCACAAAACAAATCCAATGCCAAACTTTTTAGGAACAAGATTTACTAATGCAACAGAAATTCTTTTGTGGTGTAGTAAAGGAGAAAGTTATAAAAAATATACTTTTAACTATGAAATAATGAAAAGATATAATAATGGAACACAAATGACTTCTGTATGGCAAATTGGTTTATGTATTGGAAATGAAAGAATAAAAGGGCTTGATGGGAAAAAAGTTCATTCTACACAAAAACCAGAAGAATTATTAAAAAGAGTTATTTTATCTACAACAAAAAAGGGAGATTTAGTTTTAGATCCATTTTTTGGAACAGGAACGACAGGAGCAGTTGCTAAAAAATTAGGAAGAAATTTTATAGGAATAGAAAGAGAAGACAAATATATAAAAGTTGCTGAAAATAGAATTAATAGTATTACTGAATATTTTAAAGAAATAAGTTGGAAAGAAGAAAAGAATAAAGAAAAACAAATTAAAATTCCTTTTGATTTATTAATAAAATCAAAATATATAAATATTGGAGACACTTTATTAAGTAAAAAATCATATAATAAAAAAGCAATTATACTTGAAAATGGAAATTTAAAATATGAAAATAATATTGGTTCTATACATAAAATAGGTTCAATAATACAAAATTCTATTTCTTGTAATGGATGGAAATTTTGGTATTTATTAAAAAATAATAAAATCATTTTATTAGACGATATTAGAAATCAATATAGAAAAGACAATAATTTATAAAATATGAAAAATTTTAAAATATTTTAAATAATAAAATATTTGAAAAATCAAAAAGTGATTTATTAAAAAAAATTTCTGAATATCCTGATAGGTATATAGGTTTGTTTAGACCTACAAAACCAAAAGCAAAAATATTACAAAATTTACTTCAATCTAACGAAATTAGATTTGGTGATGCTACTCAAAAATTATTTGAAGAATATTTTTTAGAATTAGGTTATAAAAATTTAGATAAAAAAATAAAATTAAATAATAACGAATATTTAGATTTAGATCAAATATGGACTGATAATAAATACATATACTTTATGGAACAAAAAATTAGAGATGATCACGATTCTACTAAAAAAAGAGGACAAAT
This sequence comes from uncultured Elusimicrobia bacterium, assembly GCA_900321865.1. Lineage (GTDB taxonomy): Bacteria > RUG730 > RUG730 > RUG730 > RUG730 > RUG730. The sequence continues at coordinate 15,219 of ONXP01000011.1, read as the reverse complement.
TAAAAATTTTGAAAAAAAAATAATAGAATTACTTAAAGTATATAAAGAAAATCAAATTAAATCATATATGTATTTTATTGATCCAAGTTTAATAAAAAATAAAAATTTTTATTCAAATGAAATTAATAAAATTAGTAATGATTACAATATTTATTCTAAATTATGTTATGGAAATGAATTTTGGCTTGATATTAATCGTGTAGAAGTGTGGGATGAAATTTTAAAATATTTAAGGGAGTGGAAAGAAGAAATACCAGATATGCCATCTATTAATTTTGATGAAAATTTTTTAGAAACTTTTGAAGAAATTAAAGATTTAGAAACAAACTATTATAGAAAATTATTTAGTAATTTTGAAATATGTAAAGAAATTTTACCAATATTGTTTCCAAAAAAATTAACACTAAATTTATTAAAAGAATATTTCTTAAAACTAGGCAAAACTAAAACAATTTATAAAAACTTAGCAGAAAAAATTAACAATTTATTTTATTAAAAAAATAAGTGGTACTAAAATAAAAATTATAGGATATAAAAGAAATATAAAAACTTTAAACAAAAATAAAAAAATAAATTAAAAATTTTATATTTTTTCAGCAATTCTCATAATAGCACTTCTAGATCTAGGGTTAATTTTAATTTCTTCTTCTTTTGGGAAAATAGGTTTTTTGGTTAGAATATTTATTTCTTTTTTTTTATTACATACACATATTGGAAAATGTGTGGGGCAGGTGCAAGATTTTTCTTTTTCTTTCAAAAAATATTTGACTATTTTGTCCTCTAATGAATGAAAACAAATTGTTATAATTTTGCCTTTTGGTTTTAACATTTTTATAGCTTCATTTAGGCCTAACTTTATAGTATTAAATTCATCGTTTACTTCTATTCTTATAGCCTGAAAAATTCTAGATAAAGTATGATTTTTATCAAAAGTTGGAATACTTTTTTCTATAATATTTCTTAGTTCAAAAGTTGTTTCTATTTTTTTTATTTCTCTAACTTTTAAAATGTTTTTCGCTATTTTTTTGGAAAATTTTTCCTCTCCATAGTCAAAGAATATTTTAATTAAATTATCCAAAGAATAACCATTTATTACATCTTTTGCAGAAAAAGTTTGAGATTTATCAAAACGCATATCCAAATTTGCATTATATCTATAAGAAAAACCTCTATCTACTTCGTCTAGTTGCATAGAAGATACTCCAAAATCAAATAAAATACCATTAATTTTTCCTTGAAAATCTTGTATATATTTTGACATCAATGCATAACTTTTATTAAAAATAAAAAAATTTTTTTGAGTAAAATTTGTATTTTTATTTGCTTCATCAAAGCTTTTTTTATCTTTTTCAAAAGCAAATAAATTTCCTTTTTTAATATGCTTTAAAATTTCAATTGAATGACCACCAGCTCCGAATGTCGCATCTATAAAATTTCTTTCTTCTTCACTAGAAAAATCAAAATTTTTTATTACTTCATTTAACATAACTGGAATATGTTTCATTTTTTTTCTCTAATAAAAATTTTAAAAATAGTATTTAAAAAAATAGCTAAAAATGATCCCAAAATCACACTAGCCATTCTATATATAGCTATGAGTGGGGATTTTGTTTCTCTTTGAAATATCATAACTATCACAAATGATGAAAGTGACATTCTGATAACATTTTGTAAATTTAAAAAATAACATAAAAATATTGTGGAAAGTATTCCAAGACAAACAATAAAAACATTTCCAAAAGGCGAAATAAAAAAAAATATTATTCCTAAAGTTGCACCAATAACATTCCCTTTTATTCTATTAAAAGATAATTTTTTGCTTTCCAAATCGTCAGGAGATAGAACTAAAACAAAGGATATTAAAATCCAGTATAATCTATATTTAGGAAAGTTTAAATGAAGAGAATAAGTAAATATCACACCTATAATACATTTGAAAATATAAATTATAAATCTTTTGTCAAAAATAAAAGAAATTTTGCTTTTTTCTAACATATTTAATGTTTTTTTATTTGAAATAATTTTTTTATATTATAAATTTATTAATAAAATTAGTCAAAAGAGATTAAAATATTATGCCAAGAATAACAAACAAAGAAAAAATAGAAAAACTGAAAAATAATATTATAGATTTGGAAAATTTTATAAATTCTGCATTTCATGATTTAAAAACTCCTTTATTTACTTTAGAAGGGTTTTTAGATTTATTTTATGAACTTTATTATGATAAAGTAAATGAAAAGGGTCGAGAATATTTAGATATAATGAAAGATAGTATAAAGAGAATAGAAATTATGATAACTGATATTTTTTCTCTTTTTAAATGTGAAAAAATAAACGAAAAATTTAAAAAAGTAAATATTATAAAAGTTATCAAATTAGCTTTGGACAGATTGCAATCTGTTTTAGTTTTAAATAAAAATATAAATATAGATTTTTTAAAAATAAATCAAATATCTAAAGAAAAAAAAGGAATTTTTGTTTTAGGATCTATGAATTTTTTAACCGATATTTTTGTTAATATCATAGGCAATGCAATAAAATATAGGAAAGAAAATGAGGATATTTTAAAAATTAGAATAGGATTATCAGAAGAAACTGATGAAAATTATACTTTTTACATAAAAGACAATGGAATAGGAATTTCAAAAGAATACAAAAATTTTATATTCAATTTTTTTACAAGAATAAAAGACAAAAAAAATACAGAAGGAACAGGAATGGGACTAGCAATAGTTAAAAGAATTATAGAAAAACATTCTGGCAAAATCTGGTTTAATTCTAAAAAAAATTACGGAACAACTTTTTATTTTTCTCTTCCAAAATATAAATCAAAAAAAAATATAAAAATAAAATCTAAATAATGGTTTAAAATATTTATTTATTATATCTATTAGTTTTTATATTTGTTTCTAATAAAAAGTCATTAATTTTCAAATTCTTTAATTTGTCTGTGTAAAAAGGAAGCATTATTGACCAATTTTTATCTGATATCGTGCCAGGAGTATTTATTCTCATAGAAACAATTTCCTCATCTTTAAGTCTATCGATATTTTCCAAAATAGCTACATCAAAAATATTATTTAAAAAAAGTAGTGACTTAGATTTTGATAAAAAGTATATCATATCACAAACAGCTTCTTTATCTGTTTTTTTATGCAAATAGTCTAATAAATTAGGTTGGTATTCATTTTTATCTGTCAAAAAAGTAACATAAAAAGAATATTTTTCGTTATATGTTTCTTTATATTCATCATATAACTCATAAAAATTTAAATTTTCTTTATTTAGATTCAAAACTTTTGATAAAATATCCTTCAAAATATCTAAATTATATATTTCATTTTTCCATAATAATCTGCCATATTTAGATTTTTCTATTAAAAACAATGCTTTTTTTAAAACCTCTATTTTTTCATCTAAAACATTATGATCTTTTAAGATTTTATAAAATCTGGTTTCATCTATAGTCCCTAATTCAAATTTCCATAAAGATAAAGTATTAGACATATCATGACCCGACGACATAACTACCGATAATTCTTTAAAATCATCAGAACTCTTAAATTTCGTTTCATTTTCTCTATTTTTTGCCCATCTTCCAACTTCTATTCCTAAGATATTCATATCTTTCAAAACTTTTGATACAAAACTAGGAACTACACCTAAATCTTCAGCAGTAGGAATCATAGAATTAGAATTTTTAATTATTGATAAAATTTTTCTTCCATGCTCTTCCCAAAGATTTTCATCATTTGGGCTAAATTTGCCATTTAGTGCAACATTTTCATCTGGCTCATTTTTATCTATAGTCCAAAGCTTAAAAGCTCCAAGAGCATGATCTATCCTATAAATATCATAAAAATTTTCCATATACCTAAATTTATCTAAAAAATATTGATACTTTTTCTTTTCTAAATTTTCCCAATTATAAGGGGGCATTCCCCATTTTTGCCCAAAAGCATTATAAGCATCAGGAGGACACCCTGCAATTTTATTTAAATCAAAAATCTCTCTATTTTTTCCCCAGACATCAGAACTATCACGAGATACTAAAAAAGGGACATCTCCCATTAATAAAATACTATTTTTATGGGCATAATTAAAAATTTCTTTAAATTGGACAAAAATTTGCCATTGAAGCCATTTATAAAATTCTATACTTTTTGAATTTTCCTTAGAAAATGTTTCTAAATTTATTCTATTTTTAAAATTATCCTGCCAATTTTCCCAAGAATCTTGATTAAAAACATCCTTTAAAGCTTTAAACAATGCATAATCGTCTAACCAATTGGCATTTTTTTCTTTATAATTTTGATAATCTAAAAAATCTAAAACTGGATCATTGTCAAATATATATTTTAAAACTAGTAATTTTTCATTTTTTATAGAATAATTGACCCTATAAATATTGTTTTTTTCATTAAAATTTTTATCAAAATTTTTTTTTATTTCACAGATTTTACCAATTATACTTACAGAAGAACCTATTATATTATCTAAAGATAAATATAAAGGATCAATAGCAAAAGAACTAATAGAAGAATATGGGCTAAAATCAAAACCTATTTCATTTAGTGGTAAAAGCTGTAATACAGAATAGCCTACATTTTTACACCAATCTATTACTAATTTTAAATCTCTAAATTCACCTATTCCGATGCTATTTTTCGACATTATAGAAAATAAGGGACAAATTATTCCGCTAGATCTTTGCTTTAAAAAATCTTCTTTTTTCATTGATAAAAAATCCTTAAATAAAAAATTTAAAAACAAATAATAATAATATTGATTTTATAAAATATAAAAATGAAATCAAAAGATTTTTATTATTTTATCTAGATTAACAAACGGGATGAAACCCTTTAATGTTGTTTCTAAAATTTAATCATAAAAAAAATTACAAATATTTAAGCTAAAAAACAACTTTTTACAACGTCCTATAATAGATATTATGTTAACTTTTTATAAAATATATATATTTGTTGATGTTTATTTTGTATTAAAAATTTCATTTATTTTAGTTTTATATGTAATAATTTTTTATTAATAAAATTTAAAAAAGTATTTATTTATAATGCTTTTTTTATAAATGTTGATAAAATTTTATTATATATAGAATTGTAAAATTTACATAAAATTTATATATTTATATTATAGTTTATAAATATTCTGTTGTTTGAATATCTAAAATAAAAAGGAGAATATTATGTCAGAATTTAGAAAAGATATAATAACAAATAGATTTGTAATTATTACGAATGACAGAATTCCAATAAATACTAGAAAAGAAAATTATAATGGTTATGCAGAAAATGATATAAATTGTCCATTTTGTGAAGGAAATGAAGCTATGACCCCTACTGAAATTTTTGCTATATCTAATAATACTAATAGAAAAGCTAATCAAAAAGATTGGAAAATTAGAGTTGTGCCTAACCAAAATATATTTTTAAAAATAGAAACTCCTATTAAAAGAAATTTTGTAGGAATTTATGATTCTATTTCTGGTTTTGGAGCACATGAAAGGATTATAGAAACTCCTATACATATTTCTAGAATTTATAAATTAGATGTTAGTCAATTGCAACTTATTTTAGAAACATATAAAGCTAGGTTAAATGATTTAAAAAATGATACTAGAATTAAATATATTATGATTTACAAAAATCAACTTTATAGTGCTTCTTATCATCTACATTCTCATATAATGGGTATGCCTATTATTCCTAAACTCATAGAAGAAGAATTATATGGAGCAAAAAAATATTTTGATTTTAAAGATAGATGTATATATTGCGATATAATTAATGAAGAATTAAAAGATAAATCTAGATTAATTTATGAAAATAAAGATTTTATTTGTTTTTCTCCTTTTGCATCTAGATTTCCTTTTGAAATATGTGTTTTACCTAAAAATCATTCGCATAATTTTGATTCTATAGATAGAATGAATATAAATTCATTGGCTGATTTTTTGAAAATTATTTTTAATAAATTGTTTAATTCTATTGGCAATACTGATTTCAATCTAATATTTCATAATAGTCCTATAAATTCTTCATATAAAGAAGAAAATTTTAAGGGATATGAAACATATTATCATTGGCATATAGAAATTCTGCCTGATTTTCATAATATACAAGGTTTTGAAAAAGGAAGCGGGTTTTATATAAATCCCATAAAGCCAGAAATTGCTGCTGAATATATGAGAAAAGTATAATAAAAAAACAATAAAGAAAATAAAAAAAATATAATTTTATGAATCTTTTCTATTATTTTCTTGTATTAGAAATATTTTTGTAATTTTATAAATTAGATATTTTTTTAGAGCTTCTTTAGAAATAGAAATTAGAAAATTATTTAAGTAAACAAGAATTATAAAAAAGTAAAATTATAAAAGAATTTAAGAAATTTACTAAATATAAATATGAATTATTTATTTTGAGACTTATATTTAAATGTCACTTTTTGTTCTATTACAGTTTTTACATAGCATTTGACAATTTTCTATAGTTGTATGGCCTCCCTTGCTCCAAGGAGTTATATGGTCTGCTTCCATTTCGTTTATTTCAAAATGTTTTTTGCATTTAGAACATATTCCTTTTTGTCTTTCGTATACTTTTCCTTTTTCTTTATCTTTAAATGCTCTAATACTTAAACATTTTTCATTACCACCTAGAACATATTCATATATTCCTTTTTTAGAAGTAATTTCATCATATTCGTCTGCCATTAAAATTGATATTTCTTTTTCTAATTCCTACTGCTATTTCCATATTTATATAACCCCCTTTAAATTAATATACACTTTATCTATCATATTTGATGCACCTTTATCGCCACATCTTATAGATAAAACTTTAAAATAATAAATTTTTCTTTTTCTCATTATCAATTATTTTTTATATATCATATTTTTTACAATATAGTCATAGATGTAATTCGCTACTTTATCATTTTTTGCTTCCATATTTTTATTAAATGTATTACTATCATAATCTAATTTTCTTATTTCACTTAAATCAATGTAATCTTTAATTTCAAATTCTATTGACAAAGCTTTATTTACTTTTCTATCGATGTATTCCACTACTTTATTTGCTTCCATTTTTCTTATTTCACTTAAATCAATGTAATCTTTAATTTCAAATTCTATTGACAAAGCTTTATTTACTTTTCTTTTGATATAGTTGATAATAGTTTTACCCCCTTCTTTTTCAGTTAATTCTAATATTTCAATTGTGTTATTTTTTAGTTTTTCTCCATTAGCATTTCCCAATAGTTTATATAACTTTTCGTATAAATCAGTGTTTGTTTCTTTACACCAAGAAGAACTATTTAAATGTAAATAATGGTGGCCTTTTCCTTGATTTGAATATTTAATACTTGCTCTAAGTTCTTGTCTTTTATTAATTAATTCAAAACTCTTTTCTTTATAATAGTTTTTAAAATTACACATTTGACCTCTAGTTGAATTGAGCCAAGTTGTCAAATATAATCTATTGTCTTTCTCACTAACCTTTAGTTCTACTTTCTGTTGAAAAACATTCTCTTTTAAATATACACAATGGTCATCATCTACCCTATCTAATTTGTTATCTTTATTATGTTTATCAATTTTCAGCATATTAAGCAATGCCAAATCAATTCTATGCATAGCCATATCTATGTAGTTTATCATTCCATTTTCATTGCAACTATATTTAAGGGATCTATAATCAAAAAGTTTCGGAAAATGATTTTTTATGTACTGCAAATACTCACTAACTATAATATCGCCAAATCCTTTTTCAATAGTTATTTCAAGTAATTTAACTATTTCATCCCAAGAAACTGATACAGTTTTTTCACTTCCCCCAAGCGAAGTTAAATATCCTTTTAACTGTTTACTACAATCTTCGTTAGTCTTTTTTGCTTCAATTATAAAACAATAATTGTTAAAAGCTATATTTATATCTGGTCTTTGCTTATCCTTATCACTTGCAGTTTCAGATTTTTCATTATTAAAATCAATATTTTCAGCAGTTAAAGCAATCCCTATTATAAATTGTTTATTAATTTCTGGTGGATTTGAATCATCTATGTCTAAATCTTTTTTCAAATCTGCGATTGTTTTTTGAATATCCACCAAAACTTCTTGGTCAGTAAGATTGTCATATATTGTTCCATATTTTTTTTCAATCAACTTATTATCAATTAATTTAAAAAACATGTCTGCAAAATAATAATTATCTTTTATTACTCTTGCTAGTATTCTTGTTAAATTATTTTCAAGTGGAATAGAATAACTATCCTGTCTATAGTGTTCAAAAATGTTCAAATAATCATTCATAAATATTTACCTCATATAGAATTTTATAAATAAAAAAGCCTCACTCTTCTATAAGACTGTGACTCTATTATTTTTATTATAAAATTTTGCTACATCAAAACTATAGCAAGAAAAACTATCTATTAAAAGTGATTCTCTCTCTCAATATACATAAAATCTACCTGTACCCTTTTTACCATTTTGTAAAAATATAGGATTAGCTAAATTAAAATCAGCATCAATAATTTCAAATTGTTCAGGGTTAAATTTATCTAAAAATGTTATTGGTACTCCTATCTTTTCATAATAATCTACAGGAATATCACTCACTTTATCTATATTTATAGCATCATAATTATCATATTTTGGATATTCTTCTGGATTATATTTTTTATACAAATCTAAATTTTCATGTCTTTTTTTTATTTCAAGATTAGTATACCAACTAATATTTCCAAATTTTGCAATGCTCCCATCTGCCCTTTTAAATTCTTTAACATGATTATAACCACACCACAATTTATTATCTCTTATTAGAGGAAAAATTTCTTTATATGTTCTGCAATTATCATTTCCTATAATAATAAACTTTTTATTATATTCTATAAGTTGTGCCACATATTCTCTAAATAATGAAAATGGTGGGTTAGTACACACTATATCCGTTTCTTTTAAAAGTTCTATACATTCACTTGATCTAAAATCTCCATCACCTTTTAATTCTCTAATACCTATAGATTCTAATGTTGGAACTCTGCCATTATCCTTTTCTCCTAAATATTCTAAATATATAGCTTTTTCCGATGATTTAGTAGAAAATAAATCCATGTTTTGATTCTTATAACATGTTGTAATTAACTTTTTTAGTCCTAAATATTCAAAATTATAACTAAAATAATGAAAAAAATTGCTAACCCTAGGATCGTCACAATTACATAAAACAACTTTATCTTTAAAAAAATCTTTGTAATGTTTTAACTCATTTTCTATGTCGCTTAACTGAGTATAAAATTCATCATTTTTATTCTTTTTTGCTAATTTTAAATTAGTATTCCCCATATTAAATTAACCTTAAAATTATTTAATATAATAAAAAAATAACCTAAAAAACATTTAAATATTTAACAAATTCTTATTTTAAACTTAAAACTTAATATTTTAAATTTAGATTTGAATCAAAAAACTTATTTTATAAACTGATTTTATCAGTTTTATAAATTTAAATTTAAATTAAATTTTTTTAAATTATCCCCATCTTGAAATTAAATTTATTAGAATATTCTAAATTTTTATAATTTTTTAAATTTTCCATAATTTCTAAAAAATTTATATTATTTCTAAAAATTTTAGTCTCACTTTTATCTTTTTTCTCATTAAATTCACAAAAACTAAAATCTAACAAAAAATTTTTTATATTTAAATCTAATAACTTAGGAATAAAATTAAAAATCATAAAAGGTTTTTCCGTGATTAAAAGATTTTGATTATCATCTAAAATATTTAAAAATTTATATTTTTCATCATCAGACTTTATTAAACTATAATTTTCCTCTCTATCTAACATAATAGAACGAACTATAACAGGAAATCCAAATACTGGAATAATTAAATTTTCAGCAATACCAGAATTAGCTAGTCTTTTTAAACTCAAAAAATCATATTCCCATGACATCATAAACTTAGAAAAATTATAATCTTTTAAGAATCTAGCCGAATACCCATTCCACACATACAAAAAATTTCCAGAAATAAATTCTAAATTCAAATTTTCTTTCTCACTAGCGAAATATTTATTAAAAAAATTAATCATATCTAAATTATTAAAAATAAATCTTTTAAAGCCTAGATTAATAAAATAAAGAGTTATATTTTTATATATATTAAAAGAATCTCTTTCTGTTATCCAAGGAGAAAATTCTATCGCAAAAATATTTAAGCTAATCAATTTATCAGGACTATTAATTTTTTCAAAACTTGTAAATTTTTTAGTATTTTTAACATTTTTAGAATATTCAAAATATTCAAAATTTTTAAAATTTTCAAAATTAATAGAATCTCTATTATTTTTAAAATTTTTTAAATTATTTTCTTTTTTATCAAGGCTATCAAAATTATAAAAATTATCAAAAAAATTTTTAAACAAGTTAAAATTGGATTTATTAATACTTAAAATTATATTTCCGTTTATTTTTTTGATATTTTTATAAAATTTAAAAGGAAATGATGTAAAGTTATTAAACCTAAACCAAAAATGTAAATTATATTTTTCTTCTTTTTTATCTTTTTTCCAAATTCTAGAAATTAAATTTGTATATTGATTTTTATGAACTAATAAATTTTTTTTTGATTTATAAGAAGAATATATTTCATCTATTTCTTTTTTTATATTTTTTTCAACTTCTATAAATGAACTATCACCCAATTTAAAAACATAAATATTTTCAAGATTTTTATGTTTGTCAAAAGTTTTAGATAATTCTATTGTAAAATCTCCATAGATTTTATAAATATTTTTTTCAGTAATAAAACCTAAAAATTCTATTTCATCAAGCTTTATAGTTAAGCCTTTATCACAAATATAAGAATAAAAACGGATTCTATCTTTTTTAGAAATATTTAAATCTTTATTAATTTCTAAAATTATACTTTTTTCATCAAAATTGATATTTTTGATTTTCCCTATTTCTAAACCTAATGAATGAGAAATTTTGGTTTCAAATAAACTTTTATCTCTTTTAGAAAATAAACAAGTAGTTTTTTTCCTAGAAAAATCATTAGATAATATATCTTTTGCTTCTAAAATCACTCTATCAAAATCTTTTTCATCAGAATCTAAAAGCATTCTATAAGCTTTCGTTACCTTATACACATATTCTGCAGATTTCATTCTTCCTTCTATCTTTAAGGAAGATATATTTATTTTTTTTATTTCATTTATAAAATCTATTAATTCAAAATCTTTAGGAGAAAATAAATAGCCCTTTTCTTTATCTGTTTCCCAAATTCTTCTGCAAGGCTGCTTACACCTACCTCTATTTCCACTAAATCCCCCTAAGTAGCTAGAAAAAAGGCAAAGTCCAGATACTGCAAAGCAAAGTGCTCCATGAATAAAAATTTCAAGTTCTATTTTTCCCTTTACATTTTTAGCAATATGCTTAATTTCAGAAAAAGTTAACTCTCTAGACAATACTACTCTTTTAAAATTTTCATTAGCTAAAAATTCTGCTCCTAGGCTATTATGAATATTCATCTGTGTACTAGCATGTAATGGAATATTAGGATAATATTCATTTAATATTTTTGCCAAACCTAAATCCTGAATGATTAACCCATCTATTTTTAAATTTTGTAAAAATTCTATAGTTTTGATAGCTTCATTAATTTCATCGTGTTTTAATAAAGTATTAAAAGCAACAAAACATTTTTTATTTCTATTTTTAGCAAAGTCTACTAAAACTTCAGTATCATAAAGATTTAAATTTTTTGCTTCGCTTCTAGCACTAAAATTTTTTAACCCAAAATAAACAGCATCTGCTCCTGCTTCTATTGCAGAAATAAAAGCCTCTTTTGAGCCTGCTGGCGATAACAATTCCATAAATCATTTAACCTAAAATAGCAATTTTTATAGTTTTATTGCCTTTATCTGATTTTATTTTTGCAAAATAAACACCAGAAGCTAAAAGCTTGCCATTATCTGAATAGCCATCCCATTTAATTTTATAATTTCCATTATTAGTTGTGATTATATTACCAGAATTAAAAGATTTCAAAAGTTTTCCAGAAATATCAAAAATCTCAATATGTACAGGATTGACATCAGAAGGAATATGAGCAAAAAAACTATTTTTATGATCTTTTATTTTGAAAGGATTAGGGTAAAAAATTATATCCTTTATTTGATTATTTTCTATTTCAAGTTCTGCAAAAATTCCAAATATTGAAAAATGACTTGTATCAAATTTTAAAACTTTATTTTTAGAATCAAAAGAAAAATTATCTATTTTTTCCCAAGATAAAGTAGTCTCATTTAGATAATATGGAGCTAAATTTGTTTCAGAAGTTAAAGAAATATTTTTTAAAGTAATTTCTATATTATTATTAAATTTAGAAATTTTAGTATCATCTGATTCTTTAAAAGCTTCTATACTTATATATTTACTAAAAATATTTTGCCCTTTTTTAAAAGTTGAATTTACTTTTTTATTAGCAGAATTTATATTTTGATATGAAGAAGCCAGATTTTCAATATTAATATAAAAATTAGCATTAAAAGTATTTTTAGGAATAAAAACATCTATATCGTTTGCAGAAATTGTATTATCTTCATTATATTTTTTATCTCCAGCAATTACATTCTCTACATCTAAATAAAAAGAAGAAGATTTAAAAATATCAGTTTTAATGTTATATGTCGTGTTTTCTGCCTGAAGATAACAATAGTATGTAACCCCCTCTTTTAATTCAAAAGGAATCGTTATTGAATTATTTCCTGTAAGAATTGGATTATCTAACTCAGTTAAAACAGTTTGTGAAGAAATTTGCAATTTATATGATAAATTTAAAATACTAGGTTTAGAAAAATTCCAGTAGACATAAACTTGATTATTACTTTTTTTTCTAACATTAAAATAATTTAATGTTGGATTAAAAACTAATTTAAGAGCTTCATAAACATTTACTCTCCCAGCTCCTAGTTTACCTATATAAGAAAAATTTAAAGGATTAATATTTTTCGCTGATTTTTGCAAAATATCTTTTACTTTTGAGAAATTTAAACTAGGATTAAGAGAAAGGATTAAACCACAAACTCCAGAAATAATAGGGCAAGACATTGATGTCCCTGACATATAAACATAACCTTGAGGATCCATAGCATTCAAAGATAATATATTCTCTCCTGGAGCGGATATATCTACTCCATAACCATAATTTGAAAAATCAGATTTTTTATCATTTTCATCTGTCGATGCAACCCCTAAACAATTAGAATATCTTGCTGGATAACATACTGTTCCTTTGTTCTCATTTCCACTACTTGCAACACAAATAACTCCACTATTAGTGACTTCGTCTAAAACATCTTCTAAATAATAATTAGAATTTTCGCTTCCCAAACTCATATTAATAATATCTGCTCCATTGTTAGCTGCATAAGCTATCGCTTCTTCTAATTTACGAGAATCATTTCTACAAAATATTTTCACAGGCATTATTTTACATTTCCAGGTAATTCCAGCTACTCCTTTTGAATTATTCCCAATAGCTGAAATTATGCCAGCTACATGGGTTCCATGAAGATCGCTATCTTCCAAATTATTTGAAGCATAATTTATATAAGGAACAACATTGTTATTACCATGATCACCATCATAAAAATTCCATCCATTTACATCATCTATAAATCCATTTTGATCATCATCTATACCATTATTAGGAATTTCATCTTTATTTACCCAAAGATTTCCATTAATATCTTCATGAGAAAAATTTACACCATCATCTATAACTGCAATGACAATTTCTTCGCTTCCTGTCGTTATATCCCAAGCATCAGTAATATTTATATTTTTAGTAGAATTAGAATTTATATACCATTGATATGAAAAACATACATCATTGGGAATAATATGCTTTTTATATTTCATTCTAGGCTCAGCCCATTCAACTTTAGAATCTTTCATCAACTCTTTTGCTAATGCCTTGGCATCAACATTAGTCGAAATTTTAACTGAATAAATACTATCAAATTCATCGTTTAAAGAAGTTTTATTAAATTTACTCAATCTCTTATTTTTTGAGTTTTTTATTTTTGGAATCGCTTTTTTATAATCAAGAACATTTTTTTTAGATTTAAAAAAATTATCAATATCATTATTTCCATTTGAAAATTTAGATATAGAAGAATCTTTAAATTTTATTATAACCTCGCCATCGGCATAATTTTTTGCAAAAATTACAGTAGAATTTAAAAACAAGAATACATAAAAAAGTATAAAAATGATCTTATTCTTTTGTCCCAATTTTTCATTCCCCCCTTTAAATAAACAAAAAATTACATTTTTAATAAAATACCTAAAAATCCAAAAACAGGAAACAATAAAAATTTATTATTTTTTTTAAAATGCAAAGCGAAACAAGAAATCAAGAAAAAAAGAAAAGATTTAAGATTAAATGAAGAATTTTGAATTAAAGAAACTTTTATTAATGGTAATATCGCACTAATAATTAAAACTATACTAGCAATCCTAAGATAAAATAAAAAATTAAACGAATCTTTTAAAAACAAAAATTTATCAAATCTGTCAAAAAATCTTACAAAAACTAAAATAACCAAAAATGCAGGCAAAACTAAAACTAAAGTATTTAAAAAAGAAACAAAAAAAGGAATACAAAAAGAATCTTTGCAAATGTTTTTCGTTATATCAAAACCAACAAAAGTCGCCAAATTAATTCCAATAGATCCAGGAGTACTTTCAGAAATAGCTATCATATCTATTAAAAAATTTTTATCTAAAAATTCAGGATATTTATTAGATAATTCATAAAAAAACGGAAATGTCGCAAGCCCACCACCAACAGAAAATAATCCTATTTTAAAGAATTCAAAAAAAATTTTAAAAAATATAACTATCAAAATTAATCTTCTATAATATGTACTACTAATAATTTTACTTCATCCAGTGGAACATCTCTAAAACCTTTTACTATGCCAGTTTTTACATTTCCTATCATTTCAACAACTTCAAAACCTTTTATCACTTTTCCAAATACAGCATAACCATAACCATCTTTTGTATTATCTCGGTGATCTAAAAAATTATTATCCTTTAAATTTATAA
Organism: uncultured Elusimicrobia bacterium; assembly: GCA_900321865.1. GTDB lineage: Bacteria > RUG730 > RUG730 > RUG730 > RUG730 > RUG730. The sequence goes on along the minus strand of ONXP01000011.1, from coordinate 66 downwards.
AAAACTGATTTTTAGCACTATCTATTTCAGAAGTTCTAGCCATAGCTATAGTTCCTTTTAGATTTT
>ONXP01000023.1 GCA_900321865.1 uncultured Elusimicrobia bacterium | reverse complement strand
TTATTTGTCGATAATTGAAACATAAGGTTTATAAAATAATTATTTATGATTAGGAACTTGAAAAAATAAGTATTAAAAATAGATAATTTTAGAGAAAAAATTAATAAAGTTCATCTATAATATCAAAAATATTGAAAAGAAATTGTTTTAATTAATGTCTAAAAATACATTTTAATTTTAGATTAAAAAATTAAAAAATAAATTGTAAAAATTATGCAAACAAACAATAAAAACCAAGATTTTTTTGAAAAATCTGAAAATTTTAAAAATATGCCTCTAGCTTCAAGGATGAGGCCTAAAAATTTGGATGAATTTATAGGGCAAGCGGAACTTTTGGAAAGAGGAAAAATTCTTCGCAATTTGATAGAATCTGATAATATCCCGTCTATGATATTTTGGGGGCCTCCTGGATGTGGCAAAACAACCCTTGCGACGATTATTTCAGGTATGACAAAAGCAAATTTTATTAATTTTTCTGCAACTTTTACCGGAATAAAAGAAATAAAAAATGTAATGATAAAGGCTGAAGAAAATAGACTTTTGGGAGAGAAAACTATTATTTTTATAGACGAAATTCATAGATTTAATAAGTCTCAGCAGGATGCTTTTTTACCATTTGTCGAAAATGGAAGTATTATTTTGATAGGAGCTACAACGGAAAATCCATCTTTTGAAGTAAATTCAGCTTTAATTTCTAGATTAAAAGTGTTTGTTTTTAAGGCTTTAGATGAAAAAGATTTAGAAAAACTTTTAAATAGAGCTCTTTCAAGTGAAGAGGGTTTTGGAAAAGAAAAATATAAAATTAATATTGATCAAGATTTTATAAAATCAATTGCAAAGTTTTCTAATGGAGATGCTAGATCGGCTTTAAATACTTTGGAAGTTGTTATTTTTAATGGTTTATTCGATAAGGAAACAAATACTATAAATGTTAGCAAAAAATCTTTTAATGAGAGCGTTCTAAAAAAAACATTGCTTTTTGATAAAAATGGCGAAGAACATTATAATTTGATTTCTGCTTTTCATAAATCTATGCGAAATTCTGATCCAGATGCTGCCGTTTATTATTTGGCTAGAATGCTTGAATCAGGCGAAGATCCTCTTTATATAGCTAGAAGAATTATTAGATTTTCTTCAGAGGATATTGGGCTTTCTGATCCTCATGCACTTTTAATAGCTGTAGCAGCATTTGATGCAACCAGATTTATAGGAATGCCAGAGTGCTCTGTAAATTTAACAGAGGCAGCTTTGTATATGTCTCTCGCTCCTAAGTCTAATGCTCTTTATAATGCTTATAATTTAGCTAAAAAAGACTGTTATAATGATTTTTCACCTGTTCCTATGCATCTTAGAAATGCTCCTACCAAACTTATGAAAGAATTGGGCTATGGAAAAGGTTATGAATATGCACACGATAAAAAAGAAAAATTAACTGCTATGGAATGTTTGCCAGAAAATTTAAAAAATAAAGTTTATTATTCTCCAACAGATGAAGGGCTTGAAAGTAAATATAAAACTAGATTAGAAAATATTAAAAAATTAAGAAATAAACTTCATTAAAATTCAAAATTTTTCTTATTGTTGGGAAAGTTTTGAAATTTGGTGTTTGTCTTTAGTTTAAAATTCAAGACCTCTCTTATTTCTTGGAGAGGCTTTGAAATTTTTTTCTGCTTTCCATAAAGCAAAAAAATTGAATCGGTTTAGTTAAAATTTCGAAATGTTTTTTTTGAAAGTTTTAAAATTCTTTAATTTTCGAAAAATTTTTTTATAGTTTTATTTTAATTTTAAAAATTTGAATTTTTAAATTTTGTTGAGGATTTTTCAACCTTAAGAAAAACGATAAAAAAAATTTCTCTAAAGAATAATGAAGATTTTTAGTTTAAACCCAAGGCAAATGACAAATTTTAACATTTTTCTAAAAGATAAATTTGAAGTTGAAATTAATAAAATTTTTTTGATTTTTTTATTCACTAAAACAAAACTCCAAATTTTGAATTGAAGCCTCTCCATAGAATAAAGAGAGGGTTTTAAGTTTAGCTAAAAAATTTGAAGTCTCTTCAAGAATAAGAGAGAGTCAAAAATTTAAAACTTTTTTTATTCTTGAAAAAGTTTTAAATTTTAAATAAACAACTCCCCAACCAGGACTCGAACCTGGAAAACGAGAGCCAGAATCTCGTGTGTTACCAATTACACCATCGGGGAATTAAATAAACTAGAATAGTTTATACATTAATTATTAAAATATTTCAATAAATTTTATCATTAGTCTATATTGAACTTTAAACTAAAAATTAAATTTGTTCCAGAAAAATCTACCTCTGTATTTTCTACAGTAGGAGCTGTTGTAAATCTATATCCATAATCTATACCTAGTGATACATTTTCATATAAATTATAATCTAAACCTATGTTGCATTCTATAATTCCTACACCTTTACTGTATGTTTTTTCGTTAGATATTGATTTTAATTTTATCAATCCTCTTTCTTGATTTCTAAAATTAGGAAAAACCCAGTCCCAATATTCTAAAGTAGTTTCATCTTTTATTCTCATAATTCCAAAACCTGTAAATAAACCAGCATTAAATGTTAGTTTTTCAAAAATAGGTTCATTATAATTTATTCCAATTAAAAAAGGGATAAGCCGACCTTTAACTTTACTCTTGATTTTATCATAATAAAATTCTCCATAATCATTTACAAAATTACTCTTAAATTCATTAAAATATTTTGATTCTTCAGTAGTAAATAAATAAATCTTAGTAGCAAGATAAAAATTTTCTAGTGGCAATTTAGTAAAATTTATATTTATACCGCCCAAATAACCTTTTTTAATTTCATTATCATAACCAATATTAGAAAGAAGATTATTAAAATCCGTCATTTTTATTTTACTCTGACCAAAAAATATCGAGCCAGATGCAAATAAACTAAAACCATTAAAAAAACAAAACAAAAAACAAATAATAAAAAATCTTTTCATAAAATATCCTACAAAAAATATTAATTATTAATATAATATTAAATAAAATAGTTTTGTGAATAAAAATTTTATTTATTTTTTATAAATTTTAAATAAATTAGTTTTAAAGCTTTTATAGTTAAATTTTTGTCAAAAATATCAAAAACTTCTCTATGATTTTTATAAAGATTAGTAAAGCCACCTGTCAAAATTATTTTTGCATTTTTCATAGAATTTTCTTTTTTTATATTTTCGCAAAAATATTTTATTTCACCTAATATCCCAGAGTATAAGCCTATATTTATACTTTCAATTGTATTCGTTCCAAAAGGTTTTTTTGTTTCAGAAAAATTAATTTTTTTCAATTTTGATGTCATATTGCTTAGAGAGGATATTAAAATATTAGGCCCAGGCAAGATAATTCCACCAATAAATTCTTTTTTATCGTTTATGATATCAATGGTTATCGCTGTTCCTATATCTATAATAATAATTGGATATTTGTAAAAAAATGCTCCGCCTAAAATATTTATTAGTCTATCTTCGCCCAATTCTTTAAAAGAAGGATAATTAAAATTTACAATATTTGATAAATTTTTGTTATGTAATTCTTGAGCTAAAAAAATATTTTCATTTATATATTTTTTTATAGAGAGTATTAAAATTTTTGTAATTTCTGGGACAACACTGGAGAGAATTGAATATTTTATATTTTCTTTTTTTATACCAAACTGAGCCAAAATAAAATTTATTTTTATTCCAAAATCATCAATAGAATTATTTTTATCCGTAAAAAAAGTAAAAGTAAAAATATTAGAATAAGAAAAATTATCTTCAGAAATAGCTATTTTAATATTAGTATTCCCTACATCTATTAATAAAATTTTATTTTTAACGAAATTAAAATTGTTCATTTTGATTTGTCTCTTTTTTATTTTTTATAAAATTTTTAAATTTTTTAGGATTAATTTTTTTATTTTTTTCAAAATCTTTTAATTTTTTTATGTGCAACATAAAACTTTTTCCTAAAATTTCCCTGTATTCTGAATGCGAAATAAAAATATCTAAGTTTAAATTTAAAAAAGCATTTTTTATTTCTAATTCTTGGTTAAAAGATTTTATTGTTAAAAATACACCGTTAATTTTTAAAAGAGGGAG
>ONXP01000021.1 GCA_900321865.1 uncultured Elusimicrobia bacterium | reverse complement strand
TTTAAATTTATAAATGAATCTATTTATCCTTTGATTAAAAATAAAGAATTTCAAAATATGTTAGATGATAATCAAGATATCATTTACAGTCTTGGATTATTTGAATATCTTAGCGACATAACAGTTACTAGATTAATAAAGGTCTTATATAATAAGATATCAGATGATGGAGTGTTAATAGTAGGGAATTATGATGATAAAAACAAAAATAAATCATATATGGAATTAGGTGGGGAATGGTTTTTATTTTATAGAGAGCCTAATAAAATGATATCGTTTACTAAAGATTTATCTAGTTGCCAGGCATCTGTTGAAGATGATAAAGAAATAGAGTTTAATACATTTTTGAATATAAAAAAACTTAATTAAAGTATATGATATTTCATCATTTAAATTTTTTTTCTATATCTAGTATTATAGTTTTTTTGTCTTGTATAGTTTCTATATTTTTCTTATTTTTTTCTAATTATAGAATGCATATCAAGAGAATGTGGATTTTTTTTAGTGCATATACAGGACTTTGGGGATTTGGAGCAATGGTGCTTTTTTCTACTAATGATCCTAATAAGGCATTATTTTTTTCTAGATTTATAAATATCTTACAACCGATTTTAGCTGTGACTTTTTTGGATTTTGTGAGAAGTTTTACTAGAAGATTTTATATAAAGATTAAGTATTTTTATATTTCATCATTTGTTTTAATATTTTTAGGAATTTTTTCTATTGATCAGTTTATTCGCAGTTGTAATTTTATTCAAGGTAAATTTTATTATCCTAGAGCAGAAAGGCTTTTTATTTTTTATGTAATTTATTTTGTTAGTATTATTTTTTATGGTCTCATACTTTTATTATGTGAAGTAAATAGGACGAAAAATTTAGTTAAAATTAATCAAACTAAATATATTTTAGTAGGATTTTTAATAGGTTTTTTTGGCAGTTTTACAACTTTTTTTCATTTATTCAATATTAATATTCATCCATATGGGATGATTTTAATTCCTCTTTATATAGTTATTCCTATGTATGCTATCATAAATTATAATCTTATGGAAATCGATATAGCTTGGAGAAAAATATCTCAGAAGATCTGTTCATTTTTGATATATATTTTAAGTATTTTTATGATTGTTTTTTCTGTATACAAAAAAAATATTATTTTAGGGATAGTTTTTATAACTGTTTCTTCATTTTTATATTATAAAAAACAAAAAGTAGATAAATTTTTTTATTTTTTATTTCTTGGAAAATATAAAAAAATATTAGATCAACTTAGGCTCATAAAAATAAAAAATATTTTAGATAAAAATGTAATTTTAGATATTTTAATCAATAAAATTCCCAAAGAATTAAATATAAAAACAGCTATTTATTATGAACTTTCAGGTGAAGTTTTTAAAATAATAAAATTTAATGTAAATTCTTTTAGAAAATTTGAAATTCCTGTGAATAGTAAACTAGTTAAAAATTTTATAAACACTAAAAAATATATTTACTCTCCTAATATTTTAATAAATAAAAAAAATATTAATCTTATTTTTGAAATGAAAAAATTTGGGATAGAATATTGTTATCCGTTTTTTATAGATGGGACATTAAAAAGTTTCTTAGTATATAATAGAAAAGGTTTTATTTTTAATAAAGAAGAGCTTTCTTTATTGACTAATATAATAAAAGATGCAGAGTTAGAAATGAATACTCTTTTGAGAATAAATGTAAAAACTAACGAAGTTTTAAATCAATATAAGACTAATCAGAGAATCTTTTTTTTGGAGGAAATTGAGAGGTTAGATGAAATTCAAGAAATAGACTCTTTATGTAAAAAATCTGAAAAATTAATCAACAGAATCTTAAAAACAAATACTGCTAGTATATATTTATATGATATAGACAAAAATATATATTATTGTGAAACAGATAATACTAAAAATTTATCATTAGAGAAAAATACTTCTTTTTTTGAATACATTAAATATAGAAAAGATATTCTTTTTTATAACGAGGTTCATAATTGGGTTAAACAAATTAAATCAAAAGAATTAGAAATTTCAAATAAAATAATGGAACAAATAAAATCGGAAATAATAATTCCTTTTGTTGATGAAAAAAATTTAATTGGATTTATTAGTCTTGGGAAAAAAATAGATACAGAAGAAATTTATTCGCAAGATGATTATTTTATGCTAAAAGTTATAGCTAATAAAATAAAAAATAGACTTTTTCATATTTTTTCGTTAAAGAAAGCTAATTATGATGCTTTAACCAGACTCCCTAATGAAAGATTTATGAAAGTCAGATTATCAGATGAAATAGTTAAAAGTTCTAATAATAGCAGAATTTTTGCTGTTGGAATTTTTGATGTAGATGATTTTAAAGGTATAAATGATAATTTTGGGCATGAAGAAGGTGATGTAACTCTTAGAACTATTGCAGAAGTTGTCCTTTCTCTGATTAGACCTAGTGATGAAATTTTTAGAAAAGGTGGAGATGAATTCATTTTGCTTCTTCGTGATATAGATAAAGAAAATTTGGAAACTTTTGCAAAACGTTTTGATAAATCATTTAAAGAGCATCCAAAAATAAAAAAATTAGAAGAAAAATATAAAAGAAGAGTTAGTATTAGTATTGGGATTTTTTTGTATTTTCCATCTACTAAAGTAGATCAGTATAGTATTTTAGAAATAGATAACATCATACATTTTCTTATAAAATCTGCAGATCAAGCACTTTATAATGCTAAAAAAAATGGAAAAGCTAGAATAAAAATATTTAATAATTTGGCAGATTCTAATGAAAAAATAGAAATTCTATGATAAAACAAATAAAAAAGTTTAACGTAATTTTATTATTTTTAATATTTATTTTGATTATAATGTCTTTATTATTTAGGTTAAATCTTAATAAAATTTTTTTAGATATTAATCTTTATCAAAAAATTTTTACTATTCGTTTAGAAAGAATTTTAGAAGGTTTGATATTTGGAGGAGTTCTTGCTATTAGCGGTCTTGTTTTTCAAAAAATATTTTCTAATCCTTTAGTTGAACCTTTTACTTTAGGAATATCAGGAATTAGTTTTTTGTCAGGAAATATTTTTACATTTATTATTAAAAATTCTTTTGTTTCCACAGGCTTTGGAATAGTAGCTGGGATCATTTTTAATATTATTTTTATTTATTATCTATTTACAAAAAGATTTCATTTATACAAAATTTTAATAATAGGAATAATGATAAATATGCTTTCGGTGTCACTAGTGGAAATTTTGTATTACATATTTCATTTTGACAATATTTTAGTTTCTAAGTCGCTTTTAGTTGGCAATTTTTCAATAAATATTAATATTTTATTGTATATTTTTATTTTATTTGCAGTTTTTTGTTTGTTTTTGTTTTATAAACTTGGAGACACTTTAGATGTAATGAGCTTGGGCGAAGAAAATGCTATTTATTTAGGGGTTGATGTATTAAAAGAAAGAAAAAAAATTTTTTTGTTAACATCCGTTATGATAGGTATTTCTGTTTTTTATATAGGATTGGTTGGCTTTGTCGGATTAATTATTCCTCATATTATTAGAAATATTTTTGGAGATAGGACTAAAGATATTTTTATTCCTGTTATGCTTTTAGGGATAGTGTATTTGCTTTTAGCAGATTTTGTAGCAAAAAATATAGTTTATCCTATAGAAATACCACTTGGTATTATTACTAATATTTTAGGGGGTATATTTTTGCTTTTTTTATTATTAAAAAGGAAAACATATGAATAGAATTCTTCTTAGTTTGAAAAATGTTTATTCTTCTTATGATAATAACAAAATAGTTTTAAAAAATATTAATTTTGATATAAAAGAAGGCGATTTTATAGCAATACTTGGAGAAAACGGAGCTGGAAAAAGCTCAATCATCAAAACAATTTATGGTTTATGCAAAAAGATAAAAGGTGATATAATTTTTAATTTTGATAGTAGAAAAAAATATAACTCTTTGTCCAATTATGCATCAGTAATTTTAAATAAAATAAATAATTTTTATGATTTTTTAGTTAGCGATTTTTTAGATTATGGAGTTTTAAATATTGATAAAAATATTTTTTCTAAAAAATCTCAATATTTTTTTGATTATAAAAAAGAACTTTTTAGAGCATTAAATGTAGATAAATTTA
>ONXP01000056.1 GCA_900321865.1 uncultured Elusimicrobia bacterium | reverse complement strand
CTTTTCTTTCCATTGGGATCTCTGGCTCACATAAAATTCAAGGCATCGGAGCAGGATTTATCCCAAAAACTTTAAATACTACAATTTATGACGAAATTATTACTGTAAAAAACGAAGATGCTTTTGAAACAGAAAGACTTATAGCAAAAAAAGAAGGTCTTTTGGTAGGAATATCATCTGCAGCAAATTTATGGGTCGCAACTGAATTAGCAAAAAGAAAAGAAAACTTTAGCAAAAATATAATTACTATTTTCCCAGATAATGGAGAAAGATATTTATCTGTGTTAAATTAAAAAATAAAATTATAAGAGATAAGGTAATACAAATTTTGTTTGTTATCTTATCTCTTATCTTAAAAATAAATATTTAAAATAAGTCGCCATATTCCATATATCATATAAGTTAAAAAGATGGAAATAAAACTTATTTTGTAATACAACATTTCTTTATGTTTAAATATTTTACTAAAAACCAAATAAAAAACAGATGATAAAATAATACTGATTATATCAAAAACAATAGCAAAATCAGACCACACACAATTTTCTAATACTTGGATCTAATTGTATTAAAAATTCTATCAATATCCTAAAACATCTATAATTTGCCATAAAAACAAAAAATTTTTTTAAAAATTCATAATCAAAAACTAATTTTTCTTTGTCTAGTAAAAAATACTTAATTAAAAAAACTGTAATAGGCACAAAATAAAAAAGATTCCATATTCAACTCCATATGTTTTCATTCGAACAATAAAAGGATTAATATATAATTGAATAAAACTCGGCAATATAATAATAAAAAATGCTCCAGGTAAAATCCATAAAAACTTTTTATATACTTTATGTAAAAATATATAAAAAAACTCACTTAAAAAAAATGTTATCACAGGAAAATATGATGGAAGAGTATTTGGAGCTAAATTATTTTGTAAACCATAAACAAAGCCAACACAATAATCAAAAAAATAATAAAGCATAAAATAATACAAAAAACTTCTTATTAGCTTTCCTTCTAATCGGTATTTATGTTTATAAACAGAATCTATAAAAAAAAGCTCCAAAATACAACACTAAAAATAATAACGAAAAAATCTGATAAAAAGTTTCATCCATTTCTTTTTATATTCTTTCTGCTATTTTATCTCCGACTTCCTTTGTACCCATTCCCATTTTACCAGCAGCTTGGCTAGGCATAAGTTTTATAACTTCCATTACAGCTGATTCTATTTTTTTAGCAGCTTCCACTTCTCCCAAATAATCAAGCATCATTTGGATAGACATAATGGATGCTATAGGATTAATAACATTTTGACCAGTATATTTTGGAGCACTTCCTCCAATAGGCTCAAACATTGATACTCCCTCTGGGTTAATATTACCACCAGCTGCAACTCCCATACCACCTTGGGTAATAGCACCTAAATCAGTTATAATATCTCCAAAAATATTGTCAGTCACTATAACATCAAACCATTCAGGATTCTTAACCATCCACATAACAGTCGCATCGACATGTGCATAATCTAACTTTATATCCGGATAATCCTTTGCACCCATATTTCTAAAAGTTCTATTCCATAAATCAGATGAATATGTCAAAACATTCGTCTTTGCACAAAGAGTCAATTTTTTATCTTTATTTCTTTTTCTAGCATATTCAAAGGCAAATTTTAAACATCTAGAAACTCCTTTATAAGTATTAACAGAATCTTGGATAGCTACTTCATCAGGTGTTCCCTTTTTTAAAAATCCACCTGTTCCTGCATATAACCCTTCTGTATTTTCTCTAACAACTACATAATCTATTTCCTTTGGCCCTTTGTTTTTTAACGGAGTTTCTACATTTTCATATAATTTTACAGGTCTCAGGTTTATATATTGATCCAAGGCAAATCTAATTTTTAACAAAATTCCCTGCTCTAAAATTCCAGGCTTTACTTCTGGATGCCCTATAGCACCTAAAATTATTGCATCCAAGCCTTTTAACTCATTTATAACAGTCTCAGGGCAAGTCTCGCCAGTCTTTAGGTACCTCGCTCCACCTAAATCAAAATTTACCAATTCTGCCTTAAAGTTATATTTTTTTTCTGCACATTTTAAAACTTTTATAGCCTCATTTACAACCTCAGGTCCCGTGCCATCTCCAGCTATAACTCCTAACTTATATGTTTTCATTTTTAACCCCTTTTATTATTATTTTTTTATTTCTAATTTTTCTTGACATTTTATACAAAACTTTGAAGTTGGAAGAGCTTTTAGCCTTGCTACCTGTATTTCTTTCCCGCACATTTCACAAATCCCAAAAGTGCCTTTTTCAATCTTTTGCAAAGCCTGTTCTATATCCAAAATCATATTGATAGAATTATTATTAGTTTCAAACAATAATTCCTTCTCTTGAGAATAAGAAGCATTATCTATAGCATCTCCTACCTCTTTATCCTTCATCCCATCATCTTTTTTAGAAGATTTTAACAAGGTTTCTTTTTTAGTTAAAAGAATTTTTTTTATTTCTTGAAGCATTTTACTATCCATTTAATCCTCCCAAAAAAAATTCTATAAAATATTAAATTAGCTTAAAATTATCAAAAATATTTAATTAATTCAAAAAAAATTAAGGAATCTTTAGCCAAAAAAAATATTCGATTAAAAGTTTTACAAAAAATACAAAAAAAGCAGTAATTAAAAAATATAAAAAAAGTTCATTATAATCCATATATTCATTAACTTTTACTTCTGTTTTTTCTAATTTATTAATAGTCTCACAAATTTTTTTCAAGCTATCTTCATCAGTAGCACGAAAATAT
>ONXP01000018.1 GCA_900321865.1 uncultured Elusimicrobia bacterium | reverse complement strand
ATTTTAGATACTAAAAACGGAGAAGAACATATTTTGAAAGAAGCTGTGTGTGGGGATGGCCCTATTGATGCTATGTATAAAGCGATAGATAAAATGTTAGATTTAGATATAAAATTAGAAGAATACAATTTAAGAGCTATTTCGAAAGAAAAAGATGCTATAGGGGATGTGACGGTAAAAATTTCTAAAAAATCTAATGATGAAAAAATTATTTTTGCATTTGGAAAAGGAAATTCCACAGATGTGTTAGAGGCTAGTTTAAAGGCTTATGTAGATGCTATTAATAAATTATTTATAAAAATCAATGTGTAATTTATGGATGAAAAAGAAAATCTTACTCCATTATTGAAACAATATTTTAGAATTAAAGAAAAATATAAAGATGAAATTTTGTTTTTTAGAATGGGAGATTTTTATGAAATGTTTTCGGATGATGCTATTTTGGCATCAAAAATTTTAGATATAGTTTTAACTTCTAGATGTGATACTCCTATGTGTGGCATCCCTAGTGTTAGTATCAATAATTACATTCCGAAACTTTTAAAAGAAGGTTTTAAAATTGCTATTTGTGAGCAATTTGATACAAATAACGATAAAAAATTAGTCGAAAGAAAAGTTGTTAGGATAATAACTCCTGGCACTTTAGTTGAAGAAAATCTTTTAGATGAAAAAAATAATAATTTTTTGTTATCTATTTTTCCAAAAAAAAATAATTTTGTTCTTTTAGGATTTGGAATAGGAATTATAGATATTTCTACTGGGGATTTGTTTGTTACTTTTTTATCTGGAGAAAAAAATAGAAATTTAGAAAGTGCTGTAATATCTGAAATTAAAAAAATTTCTCCTAAAGAAATATTAATAAATAAAAATTTTGAAGTAGAGAATAAAAATTTATTTACGGCTTTAAAAAATCTAGATTTCTATTATTCTTGTATTGAAAATGCAATTGATGAAGAAAATCTTTATAAAGAAAATGAAAAAATTCTATCAGTTTTAAAGGAAAAAATTTCAAATAATGATTTTGACAATATAAAAGAATCTATTTTTTTGATTTTGGATTATATAGGTTCCAATTATTCGCAAGTTTTACAAAGCATAAAAAATATTCATTTTTATAATACTAGTGATTTTGTATCATTTGGAGAAAATACTGTAAGTCATTTAGAATTAATAGAAAACTCATTTGATAAGACTAGAAAATATTCTCTTTTAGATATTTTAGACAATACCATAACTAAAATGGGTTCTAGGCTTTTAAAAAATTGGCTTTTGATGCCTTTATATTCTGTTGAAAAAATAGAAATCAGATTAAATTTTACAAAATTTTTTTATGAAAATTATTCTATTACAAATGATTTTAGAAATATTTTGAAAAATTTTAATGATATAGAAAGAATTCTAAATAGAATAGTTTGTTCTAATAATAGCCCTTTGGATATCATTAGTTTAAAGAATTTTTTATATTCTTTGCCTGATATTTTAAATCTTTTTATAAACAGTCTAGAAGAATTTTATTGTCAAAATTTTAATACTAAAATTAAAGAGAAAAAAACTAACTTTACTAAAAATTTTTTGTTTGATTTTTTAGAAAATAAGAATTTAGATTTAGGCGATGAATTTTTAAAAAAAATCAATTATATAAAAGAAATTTTGTCTGATAAAAATTTAGAAGAAGTTTTTATTTTAATAGATAAATATATTGTAGATAATCCTCCTAATGTTATAAAAGATGGAAATATTATTAAAGAAAATGCATCAAAAGAATTAGACGAGTATAAAAATATTAAAAATAATGCTAGAACAATAATTTTTGATTATGAAAACGAAATAAAAACAGAATTTAATGTTCAAAATATAAAAATCAAATTTAATAATATTTTTGGTTATTTTTTTGAAATTAGCAAAAATGCAAAAATTAGTCCTCCTAATTCTTTTATTAGAATACAAACATTAAGCAATGTCGAGAGATATACTACTGAAAAATTAAAAAAATACGAAGTTGATTTAATGAATATAGAGACAAAAGTTTTAGATTTAGAATTAAAACTTTATGATTTTGTTAGAAATAAAATAAAAGAAAATTTTGATATTATTGCCAAAACTATAAAGATAATAGCAGAACTAGACATTTTTGCAAATTTTGGCATAGAAGCGATTAATAGAAATTATATTATGCCGGAAGTTGATAATTCTTATGATATTGTTATAAAAGAAGGACGGCATCCGGTAATAGAATTAATTTCTGATAATTCTTTTGTTTCTAATGATGTAGATTTTTTAGAAAAGAAATCTCATTTTTTTTTGATAACAGGGCCTAATATGGCTGGGAAATCTACATATATTAGGCAAGTAGCACTTTTAGTAATTATGGCACAAATTGGTTCTTTTGTTCCAGCAAGTAGTGCAAAAATTGGAATTATAGATAAAATTTTTACGAGAATAGGTGCAGGAGACAAATTAATAAAGGGCGAATCTACTTTTTTCGTTGAGATGAAAGAAACAAAATCTATAATCGATGGAGCGACTAATAAAAGTTTAATTATATTAGATGAGATAGGCAGAGGCACTTCGACATTTGATGGAATTTCAATAGCTTGGGCTGTTTCTATTTACCTTATTAACAAAAATGATCAAATTGGACCAAAAACACTTTTTGCAACTCATTATTTTGAATTATCAAAATTATCAGAAATTTACAAAATTGTTAAAAATTTAAGTTTATTAATAGATGAAAAAGAAGATAAAATAGAATTTTTACATAAAATTATAGAAAATAAAGCCTCAAAAAGTTATGGAATATATGTAGCAAAATTAGCTGGATTGCCAGATGAAATTTTAGATATTGCGAAAAATAAATTGTTAGAATTAGAAAATATAAATTATGACAAAATTAATCAGGAAAATAAAAAATCTATAAATTTACAGAAAATAGAGAATAAAAAATTTATAGAAGAAAATAAAATTATAAACGATATAAAAAATATAAATATAAACGAATTGACTCCAATAAATGCGATATTAAAAATCCAAGAATGGAAAAACATAATTCAATAAATAATACTTGAAAGATTTTTAAAAAAAATTAAAATTCTTTTAAATTATTTTTATAATTTTTTTGTTTTTTAGGAGTTTTCTATGATAAAGTTTGGAACTTCTGGATGGAGAGATATTATAGCACAAGGGTTTACTTTTGAGGGTGTTAGAATTGTGTCTCAGGCTATCGTTAATCAATTGAAAGATCAAAATAATGATAATAATATTATTATAGTTGGATATGATACCAGGTTTATGTCAGAGGATTTTGCTAAGGCTAGTGCAGAGGTTTTAGCTGGAAATGGTTATACCATATATTTTTCCAAAGAAGATGTTCCTACTCCGTGTATTTCTTATGAAATAATTAGAACAAAAGCATTAGGCGGGATTAATATTACGGCGTCGCATAATCCTTATAATTATAATGGATTAAAATTTTCGCCTTCTTGGGGTGGACCAGCTCTTCCAGAGACTACCCAACAAATTGAAAAAAATGTCTCAGATATTCAAAAAAATTTAAGTCTAATAAAAAAAATCAATTTTGATGATGGAATAAAATCAGGAATTATAAAAATTTCAGATTTTAAGGATAATTATTTAAAAAGAATTGCAGAATTAATAGATTTTGATGTTATAAAAAAATCGAATATCAAAGTTGCTGTTGATGTTATGCATGGAGCAGCCAGAGGATATTTAGATAAAATATTAAATGATTATGGTATAAAAAATATTACAATAAATACATCAAGAGATCCTTACTTTAATGGGCATCATCCGGAGCCTAGCTCTGAATTTTTAGGTGAGATAATAAATTTAGTGAAAAATAAAACTTGCGATATGGCTATAGCAACAGATGGTGATGCTGATAGATTTGGGATAGTGGATATTTGTGGAGAGTATATTAGTGCGAATGATTTTTTAGCAGTTCTTCTTTATCATTTAGTAAAAAATAAAAATTACAAAGGTGTAGCTGCTAGAAGTGTTATGACTAGTTCTTTTATAGATGCAGTAGCAAAAAGTTTAGGAGTTGATGTTAGAGAGACTCCTGTAGGTTTTAAGTATATTGGGGATATTTTAGTTAATGAAGATTTAATAGTTGGTGGAGAAGAAAGTGGAGGATTAACGATTTCAGGGCATGTTCCTGAAAAAGATGGGATTTTAGCGGTTTTGTTGGCAGTAGAAGTAGTTGCAAAATTTGGAAAAGGTATAAAAGAAATAATAAAAGATTTAAAAGAGAAAGTTGGAGATTTTTTAACTAGTAGAAAAAATTTTAGGTTAGAACAGAAAAAAATGCTAGAACTAAAAGAAAAGTTATTCAAGAATCCTCCTAAAACTTTTGGCAATTATAAAGTTAAAAAGTTAATTACTATAGATGGATTTAAATTTATTTTTGATGATGATTCCTGGCTAGGCATAAGGCTTTCTGGGACAGAGCCTATAGTTAGATGTTATGTAGAGGCACATGATTTAAAGACTCTAAATGAGCTTTTAATTTTAGGTGAAAAGGAAATATTAAATTAAGTTTTTTTTAAAAATATAAGGAGTACAAAATGGCAGAAATTTGTGATATTTTTGGAAGAGAAATATTAGATTCTAGAGGAAATCCTACAGTTGAAGTGGATGTAATTTTAGAAGATGGTACATTAGGTAGAGCTGCAGTTCCTAGTGGAGCTTCTACTGGTATAAATGAAGCTGTAGAATTAAGAGATGGAGATGCATCTAGATATTTTGGAAAAGGGGTAGAAAAGGCTGTAAAAAATGTAAATGAAATAATAGCTCCAGAGATAGTAGGATTAGATGCAACGGAGCAGGTTTATATTGATAAAATGATGATAGCACTGGATGGGACGGAGAATAAAGGTAAACTTGGAGCTAATGCTATTTTGGGAGTATCTTTAGCTGTTGCTAGAGCTGCTGCTGAGTCTCTTGGTCTTCCTTTATATTCATACATAGGTGGAAATAATGCAAAGGTTTTACCTTTACCTATGATGAATATTTTAAATGGCGGAAAACATGCGGATAATAATGTGGATCTTCAAGAATTTATGATAATGCCAGCAGGTGCTAGAACTTTTAAAGAAGCTCTTAGAATTGGAGCAACAGTATTTCATACTTTAAAGAAAGTTTTAGCTAAAAAAGGCTATAATACAGCTGTTGGCGATGAAGGTGGTTTTGCACCAAATTTAGGTTCAAACGAAGAAGCTTTAGAATTGATAGTAGAAGCTATAAAGGAAGCAAATTTTGAGCCTGGAAAAGATGTTTTGATAGCATTAGATCCTGCATCTAGTGAGTTTTATAATGATGGAAAATATACATTAAACGGGGAAAAAGAGAATAAAATAAAGACTTCAGAAGAAATGATTGATTATTATGAATATTTGGTTTCTAAATATCCGATAATTTCTATTGAAGATGGTTTAGCAGAAAATGATTATGCAGGTTGGGAAAAATTGACTAAAAGATTAGGAAACAGGGTTCAATTAGTAGGTGATGATTTATTTGTAACTAATACCAAGCTTTTAAAGAAAGGAATAGAAGAAGGTTTAGGAAATTCAATTTTGATAAAAGTGAATCAAATAGGAACATTAACAGAAACTTTGGATGCAATTGAAATGGCAAAAAGAGCAGGTTATACAGCAGTTGTTTCACACAGATCTGGAGAAACAGAAGATACAACTATAGCAGACATAGCAGTAGCAACTAATGCTGGTCAAATAAAAACAGGGTCAGCTTCTAGAACTGATAGAATTTGTAAATATAATCAACTTTTAAGAATAGAAGAAGAGTTAGGTGAAGTTGCAGGATTTTTAGGAAAAAATTGTTTTTATAATATAAAAAAATAAATAACTTTTTCTTAGAAATATAATTTGGAGGATTTTGATGTTGTTGTTTGATAAAGTTAATAAGGCTCTTGAAAGAGTAAAGCCAATGCTAGAGGCTGATGGTGGAAGTATAGAATTAGTTTCTTGTGATGATGAAACTGGAAAAGTTTTGGTCAAATTAAAAGGTTCATGTCATGGTTGTCCTATGGCAGAATTAACACTAAAACAGGGTGTTGAAAGAATTATAAAAGAAGAAGTAAAAGAAGTTAAAGTTGTTGAAGCTGTTAGGTAGGATTTGGAGATAAAAATAAATATGGAACCTAATGTTTATTTAGATAATAATGCTACGACTAGGATCTCTCAAAGAGTTCTAGATACTATGATGCCTTATTTAACTGACAAATTTGGCAATCCTTCGACTTTATATTATTTAGGTCAAGAGGCAAAAGAGGCAATTGAAAGCTCTAGACAAAAGATAGTTGATGTGATTGGATGTTCTAATAAAGAAATATTTTTTACATCTGGAGCTACTGAGTCTGATAATTGGATTTTAAGAGGAATTTATAATTATAATAGGTTGAGGAATAAAAAAAGTCATATTATTATATCTAGTATAGAGCATCATGCTGTGTTGAATACTTGTAAAGTTCTAGAAAAAGAAGGATTAGAAGTTACATTTTTGTCTGTTGATAAATTTGGAAAGGTTTCTATAGAAGATTTAAAAAAATCAATAAAAAACGAAACTGTTTTGGTTTCTATAATGGCATCTAATAATGAAACTGGTATTATAGAACCTATAGAAGATATTGGTAATTTTTTATGTGATTATAATAAAACTAGAGAAAAAAATGGCTTAGATAAGATATATTTTCATTCTGATGTAGTTCAGGCTTTTGGTAAAATCTTGATTGATGTTAATAAGTTTAATATAGATTCTATGTCTTTCTCAGGGCATAAAATTTATGGTCCTAAAGGTATAGGTGCATTATATCTAAAGCAAGGTACCAGGATTTATCCCTTTATGACTGGTGGAGGACAGGAATTTTTTAAAAGAGCTGGGACAGAAAATGTAGCTTCTATAGTTGGATTGGGCGAAGCTATGTCTTTTTTTAATAAAAAAACTATTTCGGATTTAAATAATAAATATTCTTTTATGAGAGAAAAATTATGGAATGGTCTTAAAGAAAAAATAAGAGATGTTTACTTGAATACTGATTTTCAAAATTCTGTTAGCAATACTTTAAATGTTTCTTTTAAAAACGTAGAAGGAGAGGGAATAGTTTTATTGTTGAATAAAAAGGGAGTGTCGGTTTCTAGTGGTTCTGCATGTACTTCTGGATCTTTAGATATTTCACATGTTTTAAAGGCTATGGGAGTAAATTCCGTTTTGGCTCAAGGATCTATTAGATTTAGTTTTGGTAAATATAATAAAGAAGAAGATGTGGATTATGTTTTAGAAGTTTTACCGCCTATTGTTGAAAAACTTAGGTCTATGTCTCCTTTGTATAAATGATTTATGATAAATTTTTTTGGGAATTATAAAAAAGAAAAAAATACTAAATTGGGATTTTGTGTTTTAGATTTTGATATTTTGGATTTTCGCTTTTTGAATTTTTTATTAGAAATAAAAGAAAAAGTAGATATTTTAATTGTCGGAATAAAAGAAGATTTTTCTTCTTTTATTCCTTTTTATGACAAACAAAAAATTTTAGAAGAGATTTTTTTTATTAATTATGTTTTAGATTTTCCGATTTTTTATATTCAGGATGTTATAGATATTTTAAAACCAGATTTTTATTTTTCTAATCCTGTCGAGTATAAAAATGAAATTTATGGTTTAATTTTAAAAAAGAATGAAAACAGATGAAGTTTTTTACTTTAGAAGATGAGAAAAAAAATATACATAAATTTTCAGTTTTGGGTCTTGGAACATGGCAATTTGGTGGATTAAATTTTTTATATGGCAAAGATAGTGGTTGGCAAAATGTCAATGATGTAGATTTAGAAAAAGCGGTTCTTTTTGCTATAGAAAATGGAGTAAATTTTTTTGATACTGCTGATAGTTATGGTGATGGGAAGTCGGAAAAGTTAATAGGTTATATAGTTTTTAGAAATAAATTAAAAGATATAAAAATTATATCAAAATTAGGTTTTATTAAAAATAATTATGAGAATGCATATCATCCAGAAAATTTAGCTCGTCAGTTTGATAGATCTCTTAAAAATCTTAAGAGGGATTATGTAGATATTTTGTTTTTTCACAATACTGATTTTGGGAAAAATAACGAATATCTTGACGATGCGATAGATTTTTTTTATAAACAAAAAGAAAAAGGAAAGGTTTTGTTTATTGGTTTATCGTCGTATACTACTAGGGATTTCGTTAAATTTATTCAAAAAATTAAACCTGATATTGTAGAAGGAAAGGCAAATATAATAAATAGAAATTTTATAACAGATGGAAATGTTTTGCCTACTATATTAAAGAAAAATAATATAAAATTTTTAGCTTTTAGCCCATTTGAACATGGTTTATTTTTTAAAAATAAAGATGAAATGGATTTTTTATCAGGTGATCATAGAAGGAATATAAAAAAGTTTAGCTATGATTATTTGAGGAAAATAGATATTTTTTTTGATAAAATATTAAAAAATTTTGATTTAAATAAAAATGTTGATAATATAATTGATATTTGTTTGGATTTTTTATTTTTTAATAAAAATATTACTGGAGTTCTTTTTGGTTTTAGAAATATAGAACAAGTAAAAAGTGTTATAAAATATTTTACTTCTAAAAGTATTTTTAAAGATGAAAAGGATTTAAAATTTATTGAGGAAATAAAAATATAATTTATGTTTGTAGAGAATTTTTTTAGAAAGAATGATTTCTTAAAACCAATAGATT
>ONXP01000080.1 GCA_900321865.1 uncultured Elusimicrobia bacterium | reverse complement strand
TCTCCTTCTCCCTAGCCTCAAAATAACTCAGCTCATTCCCTAAATATTTTATTAATTTCTCAAATCTCCTCTCATTCACAAAAAATTCCCGCAAATCTTTCTTACCACTAGTCAGCATATCAATTATCTCTTCCTCCAAAAAACTCAGCCCGTTCATTATTTTCACTTCATCAAGATTCTTGCTCTCTCTCAAAAAATTTAAATACTTGGATAATTCCAAATATCTCCTTATGCTAATATTCTTTCTATCCAAAACCTTCTCTAAATCCAAATAATAATTCTCACCTTTCTTCCCACTAAGCCCTTCCTTCTCCTCATTCGTCAAAATATCCCCAACCTTCTTCAATATATCTATCGCTTCCACCTCAACCATCGCTATATTTATTTCCTTCTTCCTCAAATCTAATTCCTTCACCTTCAAAAGCTCTTCACCTATTCCTATCCCTTTCGCCTCACAAATCCCCTCTAAATATTCCAAATATCTAACTATATCTCCTGTCTCCTCAAATTCTTCCCTCCTAGCCAAAAATTCCTTAATCTCTCTCGCCGCAAAATATTTCCTCAGCCTAAAAAATCCTCGCCTCACCTCAAAAATCATCCCCTTAAGCTTATCTAAAAACTTAAACGACTCATAATATCTACCAAAATCCTCTAAATAAACCAAAATATCTTCCGCTCCAAATACCTCAACTTCTCCTCTACTATCTCCTACCAAAAATCTCTCCGCTCCCGTCAAAAGCCCAAGCCTCGTAAATTCATCTAAATATTTTTCTCTTTCACCCCTCGGTAAAACCCCTAAAATCCCTAAATCTAATCTACCACTTTCTAAACCTTCTACAAAAATTCTCTTAAAATTTCCTTTCTCCTTTGCCTTAATACTTCTTAAAATCTCAACAATATTCTTTTGAACCTCTTCGTTCTGATGCAAATCGTTTATTATCACAACTTTCCCAATACTATTCCCTCTAAAACTCTCAACTAAACTCCCATATCTCTCAAAATTTCCATAATCCACTAAATTCACTAATCCCTTCCCAAATGCTCCATACCCAGAAAATAAATTAATAAAAAATACTGAAAATATAATACCTGAAATAACTCTTTTACTAAAAATTTTATAAAACATTCTTCCTCCACCACAAAAAAAAATTTCTTTTCCTAAGGAGATTTTTTTTGTTTATTAAAATTAAAAAATTATATAAATCAAGCCTAATTATTAATTTTTTTCTTGTTTTTTACATGCGAATTTTTTGCGAAAAGTTTAATTAAATCTTAATAATTGCCTAAACAGCAATTATTAAGATTTTTTTTACTTTTCATGATTATCTAAACAATAATTGTAAAAATTTGAATAAAATCTCTTAAAAATTTTAAACCTTAACTAAAAAAATTATAAAATTTTAAAAACTTGAAAATATTATATGGATAAAAAGATAAAAAATTTTAATAATTCATAATGGAGAAAATTATTAAAATTTAAGTTAAAATTTTTATTAGAAATTATGAAAATTGGTCAAGAATTTTATTAAGGAAATATAAATATAAATTTTGTTTTTAATGTAAAATATATTATTATATTTCTTTTAATTTTAGATAATTTTGACAAAAATTTATAAATGAGATTATTATTATGGCTAATTTTAAAAAATCAGAAATTGGAAAAATTGAAGAAATAGAGAAAAATTATGAAAATGGGAAAGTTTTCCTTCATGATATTTTGAACCTAACTAGTTCAGAAATTTCTATAACAAAAATGCCAAAAGGAACCAAATTACCATTTAATCATAAACATAAACAAAATGAGGAAATTTATATTTTTTTAAAAGGAGAAGGTATTTTTACTATAGATGGAGAAAAAATAGAAATAAAAGAAGGAACTTTAATAAAAGTTTTACCAGAAGGAATAAGAACTATGGAAGCAAAAGATGATTTGGAATATATTTGTATTCAGGCAAAAAAAGATTCTTTGGAACAATTTGGTTTGGGAGATGGAGAACTTTGTTAAAAAAAACAAGTAATTTAAATTAAAAATTAATTTTTCCACTTATAAAATTATATTTATAAAAAACTATCAATTTAAAATAAGTAATATTTTACTTTAAAATATATGTTTTATTTTTCATCTTTTGAAACAAACAAAGTTATTTCGAATAATAAATATATAGGAATAAAAAATGAAATTTGACTGAAAATATCAGGTGGAGTAAAAATAGCAGATAAAATGAGAAGTAAAATTATGACAAATTTTCTTTTTGATACAAAATAATCATAAGATAAAATTTTAAATTTTATAAGTAAATTGATAATTAGTGGAATTTGCATAAAAATTCCAGAAAAAAATGATAAATGAAAAAATATATTTATTATTTTTGAAATATTAAAATTAGGAGTAATTAAATTATTTTTGTATGAAAGTCCTATTTTTATAATCATAGGAAAAATTATTTTTGTAGAAAAAAAGATTCCTATTATAAAAAGCATTATTGACAAAATTATAAATTTTTTTAAAAAAACTTTTTCATTTTTATAAAGACTAGGGATAATAAAATAAAAAATTTCTTTTAAAATATATGGAAAAGCTAAAATTATAGATATAAAAAAAGCTATTTTTATTTTTACGATAATAATTTCAATTGGAGAAAAATAATTTAACTTAAATTTTTGATTAGAAACTAAAATTTTTACTAAAATATCCAAAATCTTTGGACTAAAAAAATAAGAAAATATAAAAAATATAATAACTAAAATAAAGCATTTTACTAAAACATTTCTAAAAATATCTAAATTTTTTAAAAAGGTATTATTTATTTTTTATATCCTTATAAATTTTCGATAAAATTTTCAAAAAGTTCTTTTGTTAATGTGCGAATATCTTTAAAATATATATTTTTAAAACTTTCAAGACCAAAATTACAAATTCTCCCGTTAGCTAATTCATTTCTTCTAACTATTCTATTTTGTTCGTAGGAACTTAAAGAATCATATTTATATACTAGAATGAATGAGATTTTTAGTCTGGAAAATGAAATTGTTCTATCTATTAAATCTAATAAAATTAATAAACTTTCATAAACTTTCTTTTTAATTTCAAATTTCTTTTTTTTATCATTTTCTATATCTTCATATTTCATATTTTTAAATTCTATTAAATATAATTCATTATTAAATTCTAATAAAGCATCAACAGAACTTGGGAAATCGCATGTAATTTTATTTTGTTTTATATATTCTTCTTTTAATTTATCAAAATTAATACATTCTTTTTCTAAATCGGTTAAAAAGCCTATTTTCCCTTCTTCTCTTTCATCTTTTGATGTTTCTTTTAATGTAGATTTACATTTTTCTTTTAGCTCTTCAAAAATTTTATTCATATTTTATGTTATCCAAAATTTCATTAGATTCAAAAAGAGATTTATAAATATCATCTAATTTATCAGTTTTATCAAAAAAAGTTTTATCCTTTGCTAAATAATACTTACATTTATTTTTAATCTCATTTTTTTCTGCATATGTATCAATAGCATCTAAAAAATCTGGGCTATGTGTATT
>ONXP01000047.1 GCA_900321865.1 uncultured Elusimicrobia bacterium | reverse complement strand
TTAAGCGTCTCTTGCGCCAAGGCCGCACTCGCTAAATCTACAGAAATCTTCGCATCCTCTACCGCTTCATGGCTTGCCTTGCCAGCCCTTTCCAATTCCTTTAACTCGTTATATTTTTGCCATGTCTTCTCATATGCTTTCTCTAA
The DNA here is from genome assembly GCA_900321865.1 of uncultured Elusimicrobia bacterium. Lineage (GTDB taxonomy): Bacteria > RUG730 > RUG730 > RUG730 > RUG730 > RUG730. Next base: position 1,908 of record ONXP01000047.1, on the reverse strand, counting down.
CTCAAAAAGGTATATTATTTTTTTTTAAAAATCCTTTTGTTTATATTTGGCACTAATTACTTTATTTATTACTTTATCCTTAATTTTAATTGATAAATCAAAAATTACTTCAATAATATCTGTTTTTTTTAGTTTTTCTAAATAAAATCTTTTTGACAGTGTCTTAAATTTCCCTGGATAAAAAGATCTTCCTGCCCCCATGTTGCCATAAGTTTCAAAAACTAAAGGTTCTAAAATTTTAATTTCTTCGTTATTTTTTTTCATAACATATTTATTTATTTTTATAGTATCTTTGGTAAATCCATCTATTTTATATCCTATTTGATGACCTATAAGTCCATAATCCCGGAAGAAAAGTCCATAAACTTTCATAACATTATAGACTTCCCATATTACCTCTATTTTATAGTTATCTAATTCAAAATTATTTTGCTCTATTATATTATAATACTCCTGCTCCATCTTTGTATAAAAACACCCAGAAAAAAGAAATAAAACGATAAAAAATAATAAATTTCTTTTCATCATTTTTCTGTCCTTTTTATCTTGCCAGTTTTTCTATCAATCTGTATCGGCTCTTTCTTTGGATCCTTTCCTCTGACATTCCCGCCAATCTGATAAGGGATATCGTCCAAAAGCTCGTGACCTATAAATGTTATTGGGGTTAAAAGAGCTTTTATCATTAAAAAATTATTTTTTTTATAAATATTTTGATTTATTATCATTCTATAAAAGTAATTTCTTTTTTTTTACTACATATAAATTTTTTAGACACTATTGTATTATCCCACACTCCATTTTTTAATATGCTTACATCAAAAATAATCTCTATCGTGTCTCCATCCTTATATGATGTGAATTCTTTAAAATAAAGTGCAGCATAATTTTTAAATATCTCTTTTTTTATTGGTTTTGGTTTTATCTTTTTTCGTTTAATTTTTTCATTAACTTTTATAATGTATGAATTTATTTTTATTTTTTTAAAATCTGTAAAATTTTTAATAGATAAAAAAATATGATTAGGGTCAAAATAAGGAGGAAATGGAATAAAACCAAAAACAAAAAATTTACTACCTCCTATTGAAATGCTAATAACGTGTTCTTTATTATTTTTATTTTTAAAATCTTTTATAATATTTTCATTAAGATATTCTTTAACTCTATAATCTATAAACAATCCAGGACCGCAACCAAATATAAACAAACACAAAAACATCAAGAAAAACATTTTCATAATTTTCATTTTTGTTTTTCTTTGTAATAAATTTTATCTGGATCTTTTCCTCTGACATTCCCGCCAATATAGTATGGAATAAGATCGCAAACTACATGCCCTAAACCATTTGTCAAATCACTAATATTTACATTTATACAACCATTACTTGCATTTGTCATTTCAAAATTCCAGTTAAATTTTAAACCATTTTCATCTTTTGATACTGGCATTCTTCCTGTAAAATAATTATAAGTTCCCTTTATACTAGGATTTAGATCTAATTCTCCAGTCTCAAAATTATATACAGCCTCTTGCCCTGTAAGATTATTGACATATTTTGTATTTAATTGGTTTTCTCGATCAACTAATTTTGATTCTCCTTCTTCAATTTTCTCAATTTTTTTATACTGATGGCACTGAGCTTCATTAGGGTTTAATTTTATCCAGTCACCATCTGGATCATTTTTAATTAAATTGTCCATCTCATCTTTCGTCTTTGGCAAAGTTTCCTCCTTATTTAATTTATCTCTTAGCTCATAATGCAAATATGTCGCACCATGATATGCTATTTTTAAACCTTTTCCTATCAGCTCTAACTCTTCATTCGTCAATTCTCCTTCTAGGGCGCCGGTTATTTTGTCGTATTCTATTTTTTGAGAAGAATTAATATCTCTATTCACTCCTTCAAGATT
>ONXP01000048.1 GCA_900321865.1 uncultured Elusimicrobia bacterium | reverse complement strand
TATGTTACCTATTAAACTTTTGAATAAAGGCAAAATTCGCGAAATTTATGACCTGGGAGAAAATTTATTAATACTAACGACAGATAAAATTTCTGCTTTTGACTATGTTTTTAAAGAATTAATAAAAAATAAAGGTGTTTATTTAAATACTATCAGTGTTTTTTGGTTTAAATATTTAAAAGATATTATAAACAATCATTTTATAACAGACGATATAAAAAAATATCCTAGTGAACTTGCTCCTTTTTCTAAGGAAATTCTTGGTAGATCTATGTTAGTAAAAAAAGCTAAAAGGATAAATTTAGAATGCATTGTGAGAGGGTATTTGACAGGATCAGGCTTAAAAGAATATTTAAAAACAAATTCTGTCTGCGGAATAAAATTAAAAAATGGTCTAGAAAATGGTTCAAAATTAGACGAGGTTATTTTTACCCCATCAACCAAAGCCGATATAGGAGATCATGACAAAAATCTAACAGAAAAAGAAGCAATAGATTTGGTAGGAAAAGAAACTTTTTCATTTTTAAAAGAAAAAAGTATTAAACTCTACGAAAAAGCCTATTCTTATGCTTTAAAAAGAGGAATAATAATTGCTGATACAAAATTTGAATTTGGCTTTTTTAATGACGAAATAATTTTAATTGACGAGGCTCTGACCCCAGATTCTTCTAGATTTTGGGATTTAAAAACATATTCTGTTGGAAAAGAAAATAACAGTTTTGACAAACAAATAATTAGAAATTATCTAGAAAAAGATCTTTTATGGAACAAACTTCCTCCCGTTCCAGCTTTACCAGAAGAAATAATAAACAAAACCATTTTAAAATATAAAGAAGTCTGTGAACTTTTAATAAAATAATTTTTTAAGTTTAAGGAGCTTAGAATGTCAGGAAGAAAAAAAATGATCGTGGATGGCAATGGTGCTGTTTCTCATATAGCCCATGCCACAAATGAAGTTATAGCGATTTATCCTATTACTCCATCTTCGCCAATGGGAGAAACTTGCGACGAAAAAACTGCAAAAGGCGAAAAAAATATTTGGGGAACTGTCCCAAAAGTAATAGAAATGCAGTCAGAGGCAGGGGCGGTAGGAGCAGTTCACGGAGCATTAACGATTGGTGCGATGACAACGACTTTTACAGCCTCCCAAGGGCTACTTTTAATGATCCCAAATATGTATAAAATTGCTGGAGAGTTAACTCCTACTGTTTTTCATATAGCAGCCAGATCAATAGCTACACAGGCTTTAAATATCTTTGGCGACCATAGCGATGTTATGGCATGCAGAATGACAGGCTGGGCTTTTTTAGCATCTAGCAATGTGCAAGAAGCCGAAGATTTTGCATTAATTTCAGAGGCTGCTACACTAGAGGCTAGAGTGCCTTTTATTCATTTTTTTGAAGGTTTTAGAGTATCACATGAAATTCAAAAAATAGAAGAAGTAACCTTTGACGATATAAAACAAATGATAGACAACGATTTAGTTAAAGCTCACAGAAAAAGAGGTCTTACACCTAGTAATCCTATGATAAAAGGAACCTCCCAAAATCCTGATGTTTTTTTCCAAGGACGAGAAGTTTCTAATAAATATTACAATATGTGTCCTAGTATTGTCCAAAAATATATGGATAAATTCAAAAATATCATTGGCAGAGAATATCATTTATTTGATTATTTTGGGGATAAAGATGCCGAAAATATAATAATAGTTATGGGTAGCGGAGCAGAAGTTGTAGAAGAAACTATTAATTATTTAAACAAAAATGGCGAAAAATTGGGGCTAATAAAGGTTAGACTTTTTAGACCTTTTAGTGTAAAAGATTTTATAAAAGCTGTTCCAAAAACTGTAAAAAAAATCGCAGTTTTAGATAGAACTAAAGAGCCTGGCTCATTAGGCGAACCTTTATACGAAGATATTCGAACTGCATTTGGAGAAGCGATAGAAAATGGAGATTTTAAAGGCTATCCTAAAATAATAGGGGGAAGATTTGGTCTGGGATCTGCAGAATTTACACCTAGTATGGTAAAGGCTATTTTTGACAATTTAAAACTAGAAAATCCTAAAAATCATTTTACAGTTGGAATAACGGACGATTTGACAAATACCAGCTTAGAATATGACAAAAATTTTTATATTGATGACGAAGACACATATGAAGCAATGTTTTATGGTCTGGGATCTGATGGAACTGTTGGAGCTAACAAAAATTCTATAAAAATTATCGCATCAAAAACTGATAATTATGCCCAAGGCTACTTTGAATATGATTCTAAAAAAGCTGGAGCAATGACTGTATCGCATCTTAGATTTGGTAAAAATCCTATCAAAAGTCCATATCTTATAACCAGAGCAAATTTTATTGCTTGTCATAATTTTTCATTCTTAGAAAAATACGATATGCTGTCTAATGCCAAAGAAAATGGGACTTTCCTTTTAATATCCATTTATAACAAAAATGAAGTCTGGAATCATATTCCAAACAGAGTAAAAAAACAAATTTTAGATAAAAATTTAAAATTTTACATAATTGATGCCAATAAAATAGCTAGAGAAGTAGGTCTAGGCTCCAGAGTAAATGTAATAATGCAAACAGCTTTTTTTGAAATATCAAAGGTTATTGATCCAAATATTGCTATAGAAGCTATAAAAGAAGCTATAAAAAAAACATATGGCAAAAAAGGCGATGCAG
>ONXP01000076.1 GCA_900321865.1 uncultured Elusimicrobia bacterium | reverse complement strand
TCCTTCTAGGGCGCCGGTTATTTTGTCGTATTCTATTTTTTGAGAAGAATTAATATCTCTATTCACTCCTTCAAGATTTTCCGAAACTTTTTCGCCGTTATGGGTAATATCAGCCGAAATTATTTCAAGATCTCCAATCGTCGCAAAACTTTTCCCCCTTTTCTCACTGCTATTATTCGTCATACTCAAACTCGTTTGCCCGGATAAAAAACGATATTTTTAAAAAAAGGTATTAAAAAATTAGTTTAATTTTTGAAATATTGTAATATTTTTATATTATAAAAATAATTTAACTTTTTAATAAGAATAATATGAAAAAAATCTGTTTTATAATTGCCGGATCTAATGGTAGTGGGAAAACTACAATTGCAAAAGAATTAATAAATGAATTTTCTTTAAATTTTCTAAATGCAGACGAAATTGCTTACAAAATTAATCCAAATGATATAGATAAAATAAAAATTACCGCTGGAAAATTATTTTTTGTTCAATTTAAAGAGTATTTGAAAAACGAAGAATCTTTCATTTTGGAAACTACTTTATCAGGAAAATATTTAGAAAAATATATAACTTTATTAAAATCACAAAATTATAATATATTCTTGATATATATTTTTATTGACAATCCAAGTGTTGCCATTTTTAGGGTCAAAGAAAGAGTAATTTTGGGCGGGCATTTCGTGCCAGACAATGATATTAAAAGACGTTTCTTTAAAAGTTTGAAAAATTTTTGGAATATTTACAGATTTTTAGTAGATGAATGGAAGTTGATTTATAACGGAGAATGTTTTACAAATATAGCAAAAGGATCAAAAAAAACTTATAAAATAATTGATAAAACAAAATTTGAAAATTTTATAAGTGAGGTGAAATATGAAAAAAAATGAGGATATTTTACAAGATAAAAAATTAAATGAAATTATTTCAAAAGCTATTCTAAAATGCAAAAAAAATAATACAAAAAATGGTATCCCTAACACTTTTATAAAAAACAATAAAATATTTTTTGAAATGCCTGATGGAAAAATAACAGACATTAATCCTTTTGATAAATAAATTTTTCATACACCAAACCCGCTCATAGGATAGGGAATTATACAAAAATAATTCTCGTATTTGCAAAAATAAATAAAATTTAAGTTTTTTAAAAAATTATTATTTTTAAATGTTACATTTAATATAATTTTAATATTATATTTTGAACTTTTATATTTATTTGGATATGAAATTGCAAATTTCTCGTTTTTATCATATTCTTTATTTATTGGAAAATTTAATTCGTCTACTTTTTTATAATTTTTATCATAAATAATAATTTTTAATTTATTAATTTTTATAAAGCTAAAATTATTTATAATGTCTTGTTTTATCCATATTTCCATTTCTTCGTATTTGGGTTTTTTAAACGAAATTGTATTGTTATTATCATTATAAAAAATTAAAGGAATTGGAAAAAACATATATTGAGTTTCCCATTCTTTAAAGGATAAAGAAATATTTTCTGTTTTAATATTTTCTTTTGTTTCACATATTTTTATATTATGAGAATGATGAAAACTGCATGAAGATAAAAGACAAAAAAGAAATAAAAACAAAATTTTTATTTTTATTTTCATTTTTTCTCTTCCTTTGGTAAAATTCTTTTTGGGATGCCAGAAATAATTTTACTTAAACTATCCTTGTCAGTTCCTCCTACATAATAAGGCACCATATCTAATAAAAAATGTCCTACTGCACTGGTGACATCTGTAATGTTTAAATTAACAGTGTTATTAATTGAATTTTCTAAATTAAAGCTCCAATCTTGAGGCATTTTGCCCGAAGAATAATTATAAGTGCCTCGATATTCATTAGTTACCAAAGATCCATCTCTATAAAATACTAATTCTTGCCCTGTATTATTATTGACTATTTTTATTTCTCGACCTTTAACATTTGGATCTTGATGATATTTATCTTCTTTTTCTGAAAGTATCTCCCAATCTAAATTTTTTTGATTAAATTCTTCTTTAAAATTTTTAAAATTTTTATCAAAGTCTTCATTGTCAAAATTATTTGATAAAAAATTTTTTAAATTATCTATATTTTTACCATTTATAGAATTTTCGTTATTTAAACTATCTCTCAAATCATAATTAAAAAATAATGCAACCCCTAATAAATTTCCTAATTCTTTGTCTAATATTTTTAATCCTTTCTTAGCCAAATACACCGTGTCGTCGTCTATTGTGACATTTGCATCCAGTGCTCCTGTTATTTTATCAGTCTCGATTTTTTGGGCTAAATCAGGGTTTTTATTTATGCCCGTAAGATCTTTATCTATTTTTTTATCATTATAAAAAATTTCGTCAGAATCTACCTCGACTCCTATAGTTGCAAAAGAGGTTCCTGTTTTTTCACTGGAGCTATTTTTTATTTTTAAATTTTCTTCCCATTTTATTTGATTGTCATTGCCAAAAATATTTTGCTTTTTTTCTTTTTGTTTATTGATTGAAAAATTAGAACTCATACTCGTCTCACTATTATAATCGTGATCCTCTAAATCTTTAAGAACTATTTTGTCAGCTTTGATCTTTGACCCCTCTTTTTCCTTCGCATCAATAAAAGCTCCAGTATTTTCCAAATATTCTACCTCAATATCCATCGCCCCTCTAGACCTTAATTTTGTCTGGCTTTCCGTC